>WLTJ01000065.1 GCA_009705435.1 Actinomycetota bacterium
CAAGTTGTTTGGAGCGCTAAATGGTGGTGACGCAAAAACGACATCGGGGTCAGCCTGCACGGCTTGAGTAATCGCTTGTAGATCATCTTGGGTGATTGTCTCGTCAACTTGCGCGACGAGTTGCAGTGGTCCATTGAAGCCAGGCCCGAAACCATCAGCTAAAAGATCGTACGCCCGTCGTGCTGTTTGCCATTCGGCGCGGTTGCCATTGTCGCTCAATGCCAATCGCATGCTCAACAGTGGAATGGTCAGAGTAAGAAGTATGACAAGACCACCAATGAATGAAGTCCACGGACGCCTTTGTACAAAGCGGCTCCAGCGATACCAGAACTGTTGGCGAAGTGGTTTTGGTTGGCGGTGTTGAATTGGTGTGCGTAATGACGGAATAAAAATACTCAGCACCATGATCACTACGGCAATCAGTAAACCGAGGGGAAGTAGAACCAAAGTGTCAAAAAAGATGACTCCGAAAAGCGAGAGGAATGAAAAGATGATCAGTGACCCCATTGCCGCGCGAGTCGTGACATCGATGCGATGACCGACAAAACTTAGTAAGGCCGGCAACAAAGTCAGCGACGCTATAACCATGATGCCGACAGTGGCCGATCCACCGATGGCTAATCCGTAGACGAAACTCATGCCCATCATGTACATGCCTAATAGCGAAATCATCACCGTAATACCTGCGAACAAAACAGCACGTCCGGCGGTATCGGCAGCGTTCACCGTGGCATCTTGTGGTGATAAACCTGCACGTAGTCCTTCGCGGAAACGCGTGACGATAAATAACGCGTAGTCAATGCCGACACCAATGCCGATCATTGCTCCGATCTGAACGACAAAATCTGGCATCTCCATCACATGACTCAAGATGGTGATTGCCGCGACTCCCGTACCAAGTCCGACGAGCGCAGTCCCGATAGGTAGTCCCATGGCCAGGACTGAGCCGAATGCCAAAACTAAAATGATGATCGCCGCCAGAAGTCCGACGATTTCACTTTCAGGAAGTTCGAAGGTGACGAAAGGATCTCCACCGTATTCAACAATGACTCCATCGGGCAATGCGCCAGACTCGGTGAGGGAGTTGCCGACGGCAAGGATCGCCTGGCCGACTTTGTCTTGGTCATCTTTTGATTCGCCATCGGGAAGTCCGACCACGGCGTAGGCAACGGTTCCGTCTTGGCTGATCAGCGTCGAATCCTCAAATGGGTTACTGACGCTTAGTCCGTCAATGGAGGATTGCACCTCACTCAGAAAATTGGTGATTGCTGTTTGTGTTGCGGAGTCCTCAAAGCCAGTGGGACTGGAGAAAACGATCTGAGCGTCGGTTACTGGATCGGCATCGGGATATGCATCTATGAGTAAATCGAGAGCTCGCAGGCTTTGCGAATCAGGAATGGAAAAGCGAGTTTCAAAGGCGCCGCCGCCGAGGGCCCCATTGGCCACAATTGTGCCTCCGGTCAGCGCTACGAGCCAGATGATGACGGTGAGCCAATGGTGCGTGAAGCACCAGCGGGCGAGGCGAGACAACATTTTGATGAATCCTTTGGCACGGGTTCGGGGGAAGTGCGCCACGGTAAGGCTACGGTCTCAGATGTGAACGACCCTCGTATCGCCCTTGGTTGGAATGTCACATGGGATGTGACTTGGTCCAATCTTTGTCGCGACCGTGCTGCGGACCTACAAGGAACGGGCCTTCCGGGTCGAGTGGCGCGGTTGGATAGGGGTTGGAGCACGGTTTGGTATGGCCCACCTTCGACCGGCGTTGAACCCGTACGTGTGCGCAATATTGGGGCCGAGGTTGCTGTTGGTGACTGGGTTGTGGTTTCCGCTGATGGTGAGAAAGTTGAAATGGTTTTACCGCGCCACAGTGCATTTATGCGCCGTGCCAGTTTTGAGGGACAACGCGCCGAGGCTCATACCATCGCCGCAAATATTGATGTCGTGTTTTTGTTGCATGCTTTGGTCTCACCGCCGAACCAGCGTCGCCTTGAACGAGAATTAGTTTTGGCTTTCGATAGCGGAGCCACACCAGTATTGATCTTGACCAAACTCGACTTAATGGAAAGTGCGGAGGCAGTTGATCACTGTGTGAACACTCTTGAAGCGGTGGCACCTGGCGTGGATATTCATGTCGTGAGTGGAATCCGTGGGGATGGTCTTGACGCCTTACTGCAATATGCAAGCGGCTACCGAACCGTTGCGCTGCTCGGTGCGAGCGGTGTTGGCAAGAGCACGATTGTGAACACTTTGGTCGGCGGTCAAGTTCAGAGCACGGCGGCAGTGCGTGAGGGTGATCAGCGCGGGCGCCACACAACAACGGCTGTGCAATTAGTGGCGCTACCTTCCGAGCCTGTCGGCGAGGCGGGTTGGTTGATTGACACACCGGGTGTGCGTGCGGTGAGCCTGTGGTCCAGCGGTACCGGAATCGAACGCGCTTTCGCCGATATTTTTGCTCTATCAGAGAAGTGTCGTTTTCGTGATTGTAAACACGAGGAAGAACCAGGTTGTGCAGTCTCTGCAGCGGTCACTCATGGAACTTTAGATCCGCGGCGCTTGGACAGCATGAAGCGTTTGGTTGCTGAAGAGGCTTCACTAGAAGAAGAACAAAAAGCCCGACTCAAAGTTGAAGATCGTCGTGGCTTTCGCAAACGCAAACCTTAAGGTCCGCCTTGTCTTACTTGGTGATGTCGGATACCGAAGTTGCGATGGGGATGATGAGATCTAATCTCGTGCGACGCAAATAACTGCAAATATTTTGGCTGGTACAGACAATATGCAGCGAAGTATTTTTGGCCCGCAAGCGCGCCGCGAAGCCCAGTAGAAGTCCTAAGGCAGGATCATCAAGAACGGTGATCCCATCAAGATCAAGAACGATCCGCTGATGATCCTCGATTGTTGCTTGTGTCAGCACATCACTCAGTTTGGGCAAAGTTGAGAGATCAAGTTCACCGCTAAAACTGATGACAGCAATGTCACCTATGAGATCAGTACGTGCGGATAACTGCATGCCATCAACCTAGCGGGGGTTCAAGGAGCATCGAAAAATGCGAACTGATATCAAGGTCACTGATGAAGCGCCCAATAATGGGTAAGTCGGTGACAAGGTGCTGAGTCACGGTGACGGTGACCCACCTCGCGTCGGTTGTGGTTTGAACCGAGATGTCGGACCGCGTTTGGCCGTCAGTGGCACCCACTAGAGAGCGCAGGGCCACAGATTCCGCGGTTTGAGATGGCTGGGCCGAGACCGCCGCAGCGCGCACGCCGTTACGTGCGGCGTTGACCACCTGAACATGCGCGAGAACGATGACCAATACCTGCATGAGCAGCAGTAGAGAGATCACGACGAGAGGTAGAACCAGGGCGAACTCCACCGTGGCCTGCCCTTCGTCGCCCCTTTGAGTTGTTTGTTTACGGTAATTTTGAAATGACATTGCTGATCACCTGATCGAATAAACGACCGATTTTGCCTGCCCCGCCTCCGCCTGTCGCCCAGGCCACCGCCAAAAGAGCGATGAGTGCAGCTGCCAGCATCACTAATGCGTATTCGGAGGTGGCCTGACCGGAGTCCCGCGGACCCGTCGAGAGGTGAGGTGTCGTGACATATATATAGATGCGTAAGAAAGCGTTATTCATAAAAGTCTCCGTGTGAGTAGTGGTGGTGTGGCAGTTAGATCGAAAGACGTAACTGCGAAACGGTTCCGGCAATGGTCGGAACGATGATCAGAACAATGAATGATGGAAGGGTGCAGATCACCAAGGGGAGGCTGAGCCGAATCGGCAATTGTCGAGCAGATATTTCCGCGGCACGGCGCCGACTGAGGCGCGCATCATTACCCAACTGAAAGATCAAGCTCTCCATGGGGATACCCAGGCGGTCTCCAGCCGACAGAACTTCGCATAAGGGTCGCGCAGCGGACCCGATGCGTTGGGGAAGTTCTCGTAGGGCATCCGTGAAACGTTGGCCGAGCGCCATTTTCTCGGTGACTGCAAGAAACGCTGGTCGCATCACTTGGGGTGCGTGCAAACAGAGGAAATGAATTCCTTGCACTGGGCTATAGCCGGCACGCAGGGCGGCCATCAAGAGGTCCACGCATTGCGGCCAAGCGTCCATCATTTCAGTTTCACGTCGTTGACGAAGGCGCGCTTTGGTGCGTCGCCAGAAGAGAAATAATCCAACGAGAGCGGCGATGAACATCACGAGTTAATCAACTTATTTGTCCACATTCGGCCAACAAGGTTGAGTCCAATGCCGAGAGCAAGACATGTCCAGCCCAATGGTGTGGCCAACATTGTGTTCCGAATTGCGGGACTATCACTCACAATCCATGCGGCACATACAACAGGCAACCATGTAATTAAGCGTGTTGATGCCATAGCTGTTGATGCCTGAGCTTGGCGATCTTGGCGCGCATAGGAGCGATCGAGCAAGGTGTCAATGAGTGCATCAATGTGATGCGCGGCATCACCACCAACTTCGCTGGCAAGGGAAATCACATGAAGAACGACGGATAGATCACCTGCTGGGTTTTGCTTTTCATCGGCCTCTATCAAGTAGTTGCATGCTTGGTTGAGGGATTGTCCATTATTGATGGCGGCCGCTAAGCGAATCAGAAGATCACATGGTTCGGTGATACTCGCCTGATGCAGCGATGAGGCAAGAGATTGACCTGAGCGCAATGAACGAGTCATTGCTGAAAGAGAATCAATGATGTTTTCGTTACCGAATGAAGTGGCTTGTGTGAGCCGACGCTTAATGCGTTGTCGTTGTGTGAATCGAGAAAAGAAATTGGGGACGTTCATATCAATGATGGAGGTAATCCACTCGCAATGTTGCGCTATCGACATCCGCATTGAGGTGAGCGACTTCGGCGATCACTCTGGCACCGTGACGTTGACGTTTCATATGAATCACGAAACCGATGGCCGAAGAAACCATATGTCGCGCATCTTGAAGGGTCCACCCTGGGGCAGCCTGCATCGTCAGTAAGTCGAGGCGATGCAGCCCGTCGATTGCCGAATTGGCGTGCAGTGTGGCCAAGCATTTGGAATGCCCCGTGTTCATTGCCTGAACAAGGGTCAGGGCTTCAATGCCGCGTACCTCGCCGACGACCAAGCGGTCGGGACGCAAACGTAACGCCGTGCGGAGCAGATCGTCCATTGTGATTTGGCCGCGCCCTTCTGCTGTGGCTGAACGGGTTTCCAAGCGCACCATATGAGGATGCTGAACAGCGAGTTCGTGTGTGTCTTCAAGGACGACAAAACGTTCAATGTCGTGGGGGATGGACATCATGGCGGCGAGTAAAGATGTCTTACCCGAACCAGTGGCGCCAGTGATCAAGATGTTTTCCGTACTTTCAAGAACGGTGTGCATGACCTCTGTCAAGTGCGTTTCGTGCTCGGGTGGCACGAAATCAGATATGGAAAAAGCAACCTTGCGAAATAGGCGAAAGGCCACGCATGTACCGTGCACCGCTATTGGATGAATGACGGCGCACACACGCGTTCCATCGGGTAATCGCGCGTCAACTATTGGTGATAAACGATCCAGTCGACGTCCCAATGGTGTGAGAATTCTTTCGAGGGCGGTTTCAATTTGTCCTGGCAAAAGGTCGGCACCGCGTTCAAGGTTCCCGCGGCGTTCAATCCAGACTTCGGTGTTGTTGTTCACCAAGATGTCAGTCACTGATTGATCGCCGAAATAGCGAGTGATCTCGTCGGGTAGCAAACGTGTGTTCATGGTCGCATGATCAGATTGAAACAAGATGGGTCAGTAATGGGGAGAGTGCTGCACTCAAGGCAGGTGGAATACGCGAATGCAATAGGCCCGAGTCGACACGTCGTGCGATTTCTGGATCTACAGCGATCTCTGCGACAACTTCTGTTTTCAATACTGACTGCACATCTCGTCGGGTGAGAACTCGGTCGCCGCCAGTGATCAAGATCACGCCAGTAGTCGAGCGATTTTGCTCAACGGCTTTTCGTAGTGCGAGATAGCACGGACGAATGATGAGGTAATTCGTGTCAGCAACTCCCCATAACGTTTTGGAGACTGGCGAGATGCCAGCATCAACGACAATGTTGATCGCTTGATCATGAATTTGACTCAAAGCGCGACAGAGATAATTCCAGTCTCCCGAATTTTGATCGGGGAGTAGTTCACCTCCACGCGCCGCGACAGACAAATTTCTGCCGCATTTCATCAGCAGGTCGCCAAACTCAAGTTGCATCTTGTTGGACATCCATTCGCTGATTCCTTGCTCAGGTGTTGTCAGGCCCAAGAGTGCCGGTTGATCGCCAGCGAGATCGACGAGGATTGTTGGGGTAGTGAGTGCGCTCACTGCGGCTAATGCGGCAGCAACGACGGATGTCCCCGAACCACCTTTGCAGGACCAGCAAATCGTGAACATGGCTTCCCCCATCGAAAGTTTGAAATAAGAGGGGAAGTTCGGCGACTTGAAATTCAAGCGTCACAATGTGGCGCAACACGATGTGGGAGTACCACCACCCGAGGCGGTGACAGGCGGCTGAAATGAATCAGGCTGATTGGAGTTTTTTGACCGCAGCAGCGACCAAAGCAACCAAGGCAACGAGCATGAGGAGCTTCTTCATGAACCCAAGGATACAGCGCAGAACCGAGGCGGCTACCCTAAAGGATGGAGGTGTCCGGGTACCTGGTGGGCTCCGCCGCCTTCAAAGCGGTTGGGACGAGTGAACCTCGTCCGGCGGGTTCGATTCCCGTCCACCTCCGCCACGCCCCTGCCAGCATCGCGGACTAGTTCAGACTTGTTGGAGACACAGCAGATGGTTTTAATGGTTTGCCTGGTTGGGGTGCACAGAGCGCAACGCCAGTATTGGCGCGTTACCTACATGTTGGCGATATTCCTGATGATGAAGCGCTAGCTAACTATTTAATAGTCGCCGGTTTAGCTTTAATCGTGTACTTCAGTGTGCGTGACTTGATTTTTGAGCCGTTCGCACGAACTTTTCTACCTGTCGTCAACGACTGACGTGCCCATGTTCCAGTAGTTGAAAGTTTGGCAGTGTTCGCGCGAATTGCAGCCACAAGCTGAGGTGGCAATGTGCAGGCCTTCTTTGGTGAGTACCAACGCCACTTCGCTGTCTTTATTTTCTTAGTCGTTCCAAATGAAGCGAAAGCACACTTGTATTTCTTGGTTACTTTGCCAACTTTATACGTCGCAGAAATGGATAAATTTATTTTCCCCGCATAGTTCTTCATGCGAATCTTTGGCTTGATTCCATTTTTCTTGTCGAGCGTAAATCCAAATTCATTAGTGATGATGATGGTGCCAGTAGGTGACGTTGGCATGTATCCAACAGTGTTCATATCTGTCTCTGAATCTGTCAGTGGTTCTTTACTCCATGACGGCGCCTTGGAAAGAACTTTCACTGATGCCGATGCTGCACTCGCAGATGAACTTCCGGTACTGGTCTTTGCAACTGTTGTGAATGTGTAAGCAGTGCCTGCTGTGAGTTTGGTGATGATGCATGATCCTGATGCGCCGGTGACTGTGCATGTTTTGCCACCTGGTGTCGCGGTGACTACGTATGACGTTGGCGTTAGTCCACCTGTCGGTGCAGTCACTGTGATTGTTGCTTGTTCTCCACCAGCAACAACAGTCGCAACCCCCGGAGTATTTGGTGCTGTTCTCGCAAGAACTGTGACAGATGCCGATGGAGCACTTACTGCGGAACTGTAGCTATTCCTCTTGGCGATGGTTGTGAATGTGTAGGCAGTACCTGCTGTCAAGCCGGTGATGATGCATGATCCTGATGCGCCGGTGACGGTGCATGTTGCACCACCAGGTGATGCGGTGACTTCATATGACGTTGGCGTTAGTCCGCCTGTCGGTGCAG
>WLTJ01000066.1 GCA_009705435.1 Actinomycetota bacterium
AAGATGAATACTTAAAGAAACTTGTGATCGCCCTAACCTGAGAGCATGAACCAAGTATTGAATCATGATCCCCTGTCGGTGTTTCGGCTTGACGGTCGAGTTGCTATCGTCACCGGCGCCTCGTCGGGTCTCGGCATGCACTTTGCGCGCACTTTGCACGCTGCTGGGGCAACTGTGGTGTTAGCGGCGCGACGAGTTGAGCGTTTGCAGGCCCTGATGCACGAGTTGCCAGGATCAATTGTCATTGCGACTGATCTCAATGAAGCCACTGATCGAGAGAGATTGATCGCTGAAACTGTGCGACAAGTTGGGCCCCCAAGGATTCTTGTAAATAACGCAGGTGTCGGCCACAAAGTTGCTGTTGAGGAGGAGGATCTAGAAACATTTCGCACGGCAATGGAAGTCAATGTGACTGCCATCTGGCATCTCTCAAAATTGTGCGCTCCACATATGAAGGAGGCCGGTGGTGGAAACATTGTCAACATCGCCTCAATGTTTGGAATCGTCGGCTCAAGTCCGGTCAAGCAGGCGCACTACTGCGCGTCAAAGGGAGCCGTGCTCAACTTGACGCGGGAACTTGGATTGCAGTGGGCGCGCCGAAACATCAGAGTGAATTCATTATGTCCTGGCTGGTTCCCTTCGGAGATGACTGTGGCAATGGACGATGAGGCCAGCATGAATTTCCTCAAGCAAAACTCACCGATTCCGAGAATGGGCGAACTGCACGAACTTGATGGCGCCTTATTGTTATTGGCATCTGATGCCTGTTCATTTATGACAGGTCAGCAGATTGTTGTTGATGGTGGATGGACTGCACGGTGATTCTTCATTTGGCAGTTCGTTCTGATTGGGAAACCGCGAAATTGGCAGGGGAGTACATCTGGTCAACTCGCGGTGTGACGGTTGCTCACGAGGGATATACCCATTGCAGTTTCGAAAGTCAATGGCGAGGTGTGCGCGATCGCTTTTATGCTGATCTCTCTGATGATCAACTTGTTCTTTTGGAAATTGATGAATCCCTGTTGAGTAGCAAGGTCGTGGTGGAACGGTTAGGCGCTGCTCCTGAAGCGTTTCCACATATTTACGGATGTGTGGAAATTTCAGCGGTGATAGGTGAACGAGATCTTGACTGATCACAAACTGGGTGTGAGGTGAGCCCAAGGAACTGCTTGTTCAATCTGAGAAGCAACTCGAATGAGCAAATCTTCACGACCGTAAGCGGCCACAAGTTGCATGCCAACGGGAAGACCTTCTGCAGTGCGGTGCAACGGCAGACTGATTGCGGGTTGCCCACTCATGTTGAATTGCGAAGTAAAAGTAATCCACTCACCCGAAACGCGTAATGGTGCCATCGGGTTGGCAGCATTGTTGGGCATTGAACCGACGGCTAATGGTGGGCTAGCGAGTGTGGGCGTTAACAGTAAGTCCCACCCTTGAGTCCACCAAGATTGAACAGCACGGCGAAATTTGATTGACGCAGATTGTGCCAGGGCAAAGTCAACGCCATTGAGACCCTTGGCAAATTCGGCTTGGGCCCAGTTCATTGCTTCAATGTCGTCAATGGTCATTGGGCGACCGAGGGCTTCGCTGAAGCGTCGGACGGCGGTTCCCATATTGGTGCTCCACAACACGCCGAAGGTGCTACCTACTGTGGCATCCGATAAGACTTCTGGCCAACCTTGCTCAACATGATGCCCGAGAGATTCCAAGAGTTTGGCAGTTTGTCGCACCCCTTCAACACAGTCGGGGTGTGTGTCACCACCGCGCGGGTTGTGATCAAGTAGACCGATTCGCAATCGACCAGGATCGGCTCCAACTTCTTGCACATAAGGACGAATAGGCGCAGCAGCAATGATGACATCGCCGACACCAGGTCCATGTGTGGCGTCCAAGAGCAGCGCGGTATCGCGCACACTTCGACTCACACAATGCTCAACACCGAGGTTGCTCTCATCGCGTGCGGGGCCCATTGAGATACGACCTTGTGAAGTTTTCAATCCGACCAATCCGCAACATGAAGCCGGGATTCGAATCGATCCACCACCATCGCTAGCGTGAGCGATCGCCACCATTCCCGATGCCACCGCAGCCGCTGACCCACCACTTGACCCACCCGAAGTACGTGAAAGATCCCATGGATTGCGTGTCGGTCCCCATGCCTCGGGTTCAGTAATTGGAACACTGCCGAGTTCAGGACTATTTGTACGTCCAAGAGTGATGAGTCCTGCAGCCTTATAACGCCCAACCAACGTCGTATCTTCCGTCGATACATAGTTGGCCGCTTTATACGCCTTGTTGCCATTGCTGAGTGGTTTGCCAGCCTCTGCAGCGTAAAGATCTTTGAGTAGAAATGGCACACCGTGCAACGGACCCTGCGGTAGGTCTTTGGATGCAGCAAGAGCCCTTGCCGAATCAAACCAGCGATAGGTGAGAGCGTTCAAGGCCCCGTCATAGCGTTCAACGCGTTCAATGGCGGCATTGACCATCTCCAAGGGTGAGATTTTCCCAGAGGCAATGAGTTCGGCTTGGGCGGTCGCATCAAGCCAGCGGGTTTCATCAGCGAGTGAAGTCATAGGGAAGGTTTTAGCAGGTTTGGCTAGGGTAATCACCCTGTGACTGAATCAAACATAACAAATCCCGTACAAAGCACTCGCCAACTGTTGCGCGTTCGGCCAGTGCGCAATTTGTTGGGCTCCAGTATTTTCACATCTTCGGGCATCATGTTGCAGGCCACCGTTTTAGGCAAGCAGGTCTATGACATCACAGGTCGTGAACTAGATATTGGTCTGTTGGGTTTGGCAGAGTTCTTGCCGGCGGCGTTATTGGTTTTGGTGACTGGCTCGGTGGCCGACCGATTCAATCGTAAAATCATCGGCTCAATCGCGATTGCTGGTGAGCTTTTATGTTCGGTGCTCCTCGGACTTTATGCGTTGTCAGAGCCGACTGCGGTGTGGCCACTTTTTGTCATTGCCGTATTGTTCGGAACCTTCAGAGCCTTCGCCGCTCCATCTGTTCGATCATTGCCACCCATGGTCGCTCCCGACGGAGCCCTACCGCGCACGATTGCTTTGTATTCTGCAACATGGACATCAGCGGCCATTATCGGACCTGCAAGTGGCGGACTCATCTATGCCAGTAGTCCTGCGCTCGCTTACTTCGTATCAGCAGTCCTCATTGGCGCCGGCGTAGCTTTTCTATTAGCAGTGAAGATTGCGCGACCATTTGTGAAAGATCAGCCCAAAGATCCTGCAGAAAAAGTTTCATTGCATACGGCCCTCGCTGGTTTGCGTTTTATTCGGAAAACTCCAATTTTGCTGGCCGCTATTTCGCTTGATCTTTTTGCTGTTCTCTTCGGCGGAGCGGTAGCGCTGTTGCCGGCAATCGCCGAGGATCGCTTACATGTTGGAGACGTGGCATATGGATGGCTGCGTGCCGCTCCAGGTATCGGGGCGGCGATCATGGCGGTGCTATTGGCATCTCGTCCAGTCACTCGCAAAGTAGGTCGCACTTTGCTTTTTGTCGTGGGCTTGTTTGGTATCGCCACGGTAGTTCTAGGCGTGACAACTTCTTACTTTGTGGCATTCGTAGCCTTGGTGATTCTCGCTGGGGCAGACATGATCAGTGTCTATATCCGTGGCACCTTGGTACCTCTTGTGACGCCTGATGACAAACGTGGGCGAGTCATGGCAGTAGAAAACGTTTTCATCGGAGCGAGTAATGAATTGGGAGCCTTTGAAAGCGGAGTGGCCGCCCAAGCATTTGGAACCCAGACCGCAGTCATCGGTGGTGGTATCGCCACTCTCGGAGTCGTCGCGATGTATTCCATTTTCTTTCCGACCTTGCGCAATGTTGACCGCTTTGAAGATCTAGAAGGACATGGCGATGAGATCAGGCAGTGATTGCTAGCCAGATCGCGAGTGGAATAACAATCCACGAGAGAACCAGGAGAATGATCGCGTACACCGCAAAGTTGTAACTCTCATCACGAGGTGGTGTGCCTGCTGCTCCGATTGTTTCCCACAAAGCCTTGAGCGGTTGGTCAGTGGACAAGCGAATTCGCCGACGAGCCACGCTTGCGCTGTAGAGCGCAACCCACGACAAAGCACCTAAGACAAAGACCACGGCGATGCCGAGTGCGATGATACCAATCGTAGAGTCAAGGGCCGAGCGCGCCAGACTCTGCAAACCGCTAGCCACTGAAGTTAATGCCGCACCACCAAGTAAAAATGTCGGCAGGCCAACAGATTGATTTGCGGAGCCTGCTTGAACACGGCGGGCATCAAGGCGAGCTCTGCGTAACATTGAATGCTCGAGATGTGACCACTCGCTATTGGCTTCGCGCTTTTCATAGAGACCGCAGATGCGCGATATAACGCGATTGAGGTGAGTGCGCACAATCCAACGGGTGACCTGTTGTACAAGCCATTGTGCAACAGGTCGCAACGGTCCAAACCTCGGCATCTTCGCTGGACGTTGTCCGTTGCGGTCAAGAACCTCAATTGAACGCATCATCATTCGATGTGCTTCCTCAAATCTCTCTGGATGATTGAGGGGCCTGATCGCCGACATCTGAGAAACCATCTCTTGTTCGACGATGCCTTTTCCGCCGATCTGTTCGAGGAGTCGACCCTTTTCCTCGTCGGTATCAGCGCGTAGTACACGTAGAGCATCAATTTGATCAATGAGAAGTTCAGCTGGTTTGCTTAGTGGTTCATTCATCGTCTGTCACAATAGTGACTGCAAGCTCAGACTGATGACAAAGGGCTAAGATTTAGGCATTATGAAAAGTGTTCGAGGAACCATGCTGCTCAAGGAGTTTCGTGACTTCATCAATAAGGGCAACCTCCTGGCAATCGCTGTTGGTTTCGTGATTGGTGGGACATTCGCAGGCTTAGTAACAGCGCTCGTTGAAGACGTGATTATGCCGATCGTGGCAATTCCATTTGGTCAACCGAATTTTGACAAGGCCTTGATTTTGCATATCAATGACGCAGAGATTCGCTTTGGGGCATTTCTGACTGTGGCGGTCACCTTCGTATCAATTTCTTTCGTGTTGTTCTTGATGCTGAAGGCATATAACAAAGCGACTGGCTCACAGGCAGCGCCCCCGCCCACAGCCGAAGTTGCTCTCTTGACGGCAATACATGAAGAACTGACAATGATTCGTCAGCAAGGTTCGGCGAAGTGATTCATACGAGACGACGCAATGTTCTCGTTGTCGTAGGCATTGGGCTTTTGTTGGCACTCATTTCCTGCGGTTCAGATTCTGGTGGCATGGCCCCGCCAACTGGTCCAGTGTCGGCCACGGTGCCAGGAGTCGGAATACTTCCAGATCACAGTCCAGGCACGGGTTTTGGTTCGGATAGTGGAGCCTTGACGCCAAATGGGATACGACAACTTACGGTCGGTGAGGTTGCTGTTGGGCCAAGATTACTGTTGATCGGCGACTCAATATTGGCAGGGCTATCAAGGCGATATAGCAATGATGCGTGCGAAACTTTGACTCCATTGGGTTGGCAGGTTTCTGTTGAGGCCGAAGTCGGCAAAGCTATTGACCTTGGGTTGCGCGTCGTTAAGAAAAAATTACCTCAAGGTTTTGATGCTGCTGTTATTTTTCTTGGCACCAATTATCTTGCGCAACAAGATTTATATCAAGAGACCCTCAACAAGATTCTCGATGAACTGTCGCCGCGACCAGTCATTATTTTTACGGTGACTGAATTTAGGCCGATCATAAAGGAAGTCAATATGGTGATTGATGAAGAGTTAAGAACGCGACCCAACTTATGGTTGGTCGACTGGCGTGAAATCTCTAAGCAGCCGGGCATTCTTTGGAGTGACGGGATTCATCCGTCAACGCAGGGCAATGAGGTGCTATTGCAAGAGATTGTCGAGGTTTTGGGCACTGCTCCGGGTGCTGAAGTCGGCGCCTGCTTGGAATCTGAATTCATTGATGATGAGTCACCCGTGGATTTGCCACCCGCTGTTGACCCAATTGACACCGTGCCTGCAGATGAAACGACGGATTCGGTCATTCCTGAGGACTCGTCGACGACGACTTCGACCAGCATTCCCTGAGCACAGGCATACTTCGCCGGCAAACTATCTTTCGGATACCTGTCACTCTGGTTGTGCTGGGGCTTTCGAGGCAACACACTTGAGGGGTGCTTGCGGTCCATGATCTTTCGGTAGAGATTGGTGGTCGTCTCGTTGTTGAAGAGGCGACTTTCACTGTCATGCCTAAAGACAAGGTTGGACTGGTCGGCCGTAATGGGGCGGGGAAGACCACTTTGTTTAAGGTGCTCGGCGGTGAAGCCGAACCGATCGCCGGAAAAATCATGCGCAAGGGAGGCTTCGGATATCTTCCTCAAGACCCACGCATCGCTGGCATCTACGACGGTCGTACGGCGATTTCACACATTTTATCTGGTCGCAATATTGATGATGATTTGATGCGACTCGAGAAGTTGCGGATCACCATGGAGGAAGATTCCAGCGAACGTAATGTGGCGCGCTATAGCCGCGCTGAAGAAGAGTTTTCACTGAAGGGTGGTTACGCCGCGGAAAGTGAAGCGCGCAGCATTGCTGCAGGACTTGGTATGGCCGGATCTCGTCTAGATCTCGGCGTCGGTGTTTTATCAGGCGGAGAACGACGTCGAGTGGAACTATCGCGCATTTTGTTTGCTGGAAGTGATGTGTTGTTACTGGATGAACCGACGAATCACTTGGACATTGATGCCAAGAATTGGTTATTGGGTTTCTTGCGGCAGTATCGCGGCGCGCTTCTCGTGATTAGTCACGACCTTGAACTGCTCGATGAAGCCATCACACGTGTTTTGCATCTTGATCGTGATGCTGAAGATGCGACGGGACATATCGTTGAATACAAAGGGACATACAGCCAATACCGTCGTTCGCGCGCCGAAGATGAAGAACGAATGATCAAAAAAGCGGCCCTGCAATCCAAAGAGATCAACCGTTTGCAAACTGTTGTCGATCGCTTTGGTGCTAAGGCCACAAAGGCAGCGATGGCCCATAGTATTGAAAAGCGTATTGATCGCTTGCAGGGTGAAAAGGTTGTGGCGCCTACTGGTGGTCGCGTGTTGCAAGTGAAATTTCCCGATCCTCCTTCGTGCGGTGTCACCGTCATTAACACTGAGCACTTGTGCAAGGGATACGGTGGACCTCCTGTCTTTGAAGATGTCACATTTGATCTCGGTCGTGGCGAACGCTTGTTAGTTCTCGGACTGAATGGTGCGGGCAAGACCAGTCTGTTGCGAATTCTTGCTGGCGAGACACAGGCTGATATCGGTAACTTCTCATTCGGTCATCAGGTGCAGTGTGGCTACTACGCGCAAGAACACGACAACCTCAATACTGACGCAACTTTGCTGGAAAACATTCGTCGCGAAGTACCCAATGGTGTGGCTCTCACGGAAACTCAATTGCGCGGTCTGCTTGGCATGTTTGGTTTATCGGGGGAGAAGGTCAATCAGAAGTCGGGGACTTTGTCGGGTGGCGAAAAAACTAAACTTGCATTAGCAATGTTGATGGTTGGTCGCAACAATCTCTTGTTATTAGATGAACCGACCAACAACCTTGATCCACCTAGCCGCGAAGCCGTGGCGCAGGCCTTATCTGGGTGGAAGGGTGCGATTATTTTCGTGAGTCACGACACCGAATTCGTTGAGCATCTCAAGCCAACAAAAGTTCTCCTGATGCCTGATGGGCAAGTGGACTACTTCAGTCGTGACTGGCTGGAATTGGTGAGTTTGGCTTAAACCCTCAGTTACCTGTGGGGAACCTA
>WLTJ01000067.1 GCA_009705435.1 Actinomycetota bacterium
GACAACGGCGAACATACCAAGGTTCATTGCCGCGTACACAATGAGGTACACAACCACCGATTGCAAGGCTGGTCCAGCGGCATCGCCCGTACCAGCAACTGCCAGAGGCATCAAGATGAAACCACCTTGGCTAATGCTGGAGTACGCCAACATTCGCACGATGTTTGTTTGACGCAAGGCCAATAAGTTGCCGACAGTCATCGTGATCGCCGCTAGCACCCACAGGAAGGGTTGCCATACATCTTGAGCCTGTGGGAAGCCCACATAAATCAAAGTCACCAATGCCACAAATCCGGCCGCCTTACTTGCCACTGAAAGAAACGCAGTGACCGGAAGAGGTGCGCCTTCGTATGTATCAGGAGCCCACGAATGAAATGGAACAGCAGAAACCTTGAATGCGAAACCAATCAAAGTGAAGGTGATCGCTAATGCTTGAACGCCACCGAACTGACCCTTGACAGTCAATTCACGACCGATATCGCTGAGCAAAGTGCTATTGGTGACTCCATACAGCAAACTCATGCCGTACAACATTATGGCTGAAGCAAAAACACCGAGAAGGTAATACTTGATTCCGGCCTCATTGCTCTTGCGGTCTCGCTTACGCCAAGCAGCCAACATATAGCCAGGAATACTCAACATTTCCAAAGATACGAAGATGCTGACGAGGTCGCGACTTGAAGCCATCATCACCATGCCAGCAACTGAAGTGAGGAGCAAGGTGTAGTACTCGCCCTGATAGTAGTCGCCTTCTTCAACATGATTTTGCGAGAGCAGCACCACCACGTAGCCAGCAATCAAGAACAGTGCTTTCAAGGTCAGCGCAAATTCGTCCACTACATAGCGACCGTCAAATAGCGAACGCACATTGACGTCACTGACCGCCAACGTGAGAACAGGAACGAGGGCGCCGAGCATGACGAAACCAGTGAGGCTGGCCGTGATCCATTTCTTTGTTTCACTGGTGAACAGATCCACAAGGATGATCAGACAGATGCCGCCAGCCAAGATGATCTCGGGCGCGATGGCGTGGTAGTCAACCGATGGTGACTTCCACGGCATCTGAGCGAGAATCGAATACAGCACGAATCAGCCTCCGAAGGCCTTCAAAGCCACCTGCACGGCTGGATCAATAATTTTGAACATCAACTGCGGATAAACGCCGAAGACAACAATGGCCAACAAGAACGGTGTCCAAGCGATCCATTCAAAAACATTGACATCGTGAATATCGCTGCCATGATCGTCATGGCTGTGTTCACCGTGTCCGTGGTCATCGTGAGATTCCCCCGCGAACTCTGGCTTGGGCTCACCAAAAGCAATGCGCTGGAATAACCACAGCAAGTACGCCGCAGCCAAAACCGTACCCAGAGCGGCGATCACCATGTAGACCCTGAAAGTGACCTCTGAAAGACCAGCTGCAGGTGAATAGGCCGAGAGAATTGCTGGGAATTCGCCCCAGAAGCCGGCTAAGCCAGGAAGACCGAGCGAAGCCATAGCACAGAAGCCAAGGATCCAACCGAGACGTGGCATCTGCTTGAGCATGCCTCCCAAACGAGCGATCTCCAAAGTGTGATAACGGTCTTTGACACTGCCGGCCACGAAGAACAACATGCCCGTGATGAGACCGTGGGCCACCATTCCAAAGATGGCGGCGTTAAAGCCCATCGGAGTCAACGTTGAAATACCGAGCATCACGAAACCCATGTGAGCGACTGATGAGAAGGCAATCAAGCGCTTCATATCGGTTTGTGCCAAACATCCGAGCGCTCCGTAAATGATTCCGATGACTGCTAGCAAACCAATCCACGGAGCCCACTCTTTGGCAGCCTCTGGGAGGATTGGAATTGCAATACGTACAAAGCCGTAGGTACCTAGTTTCAGCAAGATTGCCGCCAAGATCACGGAGCCTTGGGTCGGTGCTTGTGTGTGAGCATCGGGCAACCATGTGTGGAATGGGAACATCGGTACTTTGACGGCGAACCCGATAAACATTCCGCCGAAGATCCAGATCTGCGCCGAACGACCAATCAAGCCACCGTATTCGGCAAGTTGTGGGATGGAGAACGATGGTTCGACACCCTCGGGTAGAGCACCTCGTACCTGATAAAACAAAGCGATGAATCCGACCAGCATTAGTGCCGAACCGAACATGGTGTACAAGAAGAACTTCAGCGATGCGTATTGGCGATCTTCGCCACCCCACACGCCAATCATGAAGTACATCGGCAACAACACAAGTTCAAAGAACACGAAGAACAAGATCAAGTCTTGAGCCACGAATGTTCCTGCCATACCTGTCTGCAAAATCAGCATCAAGATCAAGAACGCTTTGGCGTTTCCAGGCGAAGGAATATGGTTCCATGAATAGACCATCACCAAAACCGTGACCACCATCGATAAGAAGTAGAGCGGAAGGCTCATACCATCTAGTCCAATTGTGTAGTTACTGGAGATGACTTTGATCCATTCGGTCTCAGCAAAAAACTGCAATTTCCCGGCTTGATCAAAGTCGAATTGGGTCAGTGTGAAAAAGCCCACGCCAAGAGTTGCCAGCGCGGTGACGAGAGCTACCAACTTATGAAGTTGCTCGTCTGCTTTAGGGATGAACAGCATCACGATCACGCCGACTAGCGGCAAGAAAGTGCCTACGCTGAGCACCCAGTTTGATTCACGGAGTACGTCCATGCCGTATTCCTCCTCAGGTGTTGATGATTACGAGTATGAGAGCGCCGATGGCTGCCGCAGAAAACAACAGCGCTCCGTATTGATTGACCTTGCCCGACTGCACGGGACGCAATGCTCCGCCCGTACCCCGGGCAGCGGCGCCCGAGCCGTTCACTGCGCCGTCGACGACGCGTTGATCGATATTTCGGTATACCCAACCGGCTAACCGGCGTGAGACCTTGCCAGCACCATTGACGATGCCATCAAGAATGTTTTGGTTCACCCAATAAGCCGCTTTGGCAATCGGGTGAGCAATGGAGCGCACGATTACTTTTTCGTACAACTCATCGAGGTAGTACTTATTCCATAGGAACGTGTAACCACCTCGCAGAACCTTATTGCGCTCTGTCAGACCGACAAGACGCTTATTGCGACGTGTGTAGTACTGCACACAGAACAACCAACTTGAGACCAAACCGAGAGCCACGATGATCAATGACAATGCGGCCTTCGACCACTTGAACGGAGCATGGCTCACGGTTGGGAAATAGCAGACCATTCCCGCTTCCGGGGCAACGACCGCACAACCTTCTTTGGTGACTTTTTCCTCCGAAGCCACGCTCATACTTGCTGCAGCAATTTCGACGACTTCAGCACCATGTTCATCTGCCGCACCATGTTCATCTGCCGTCTCGGAGCCAACCATGACGTACTCTGAACCAGGCTCAACATATTTCTTAAAGCGTTCCCATGATTCGCCGAAAGGCGTGGCATTAGACAAACCAGCGGTTAAAGCCAAAGCGGCCAAAATCATCAGCGGAACAGTGATCAGTTTAGGACTCTCATGGGGACCGTGATCGGCGTGCGCATCGTGAGAATCAACAACATGTGTGTCGTGAGAATTATGGGTATCTACTGCGGCGTGCGCATCATGCGCATCATGCGCATCGTGATGAATGCCAGCGGCAGCGCCACGGGCTTCACCAAAGAAAGTCAAGTATGTTGCGCGGGTCATGTATGCCGCAGTCAGGAATGCTCCCGTGAGACCGACAATCATGAACGCGTTGTAACCGCCATAACCAACATTGTCAATGATTTCATCTTTAGAAAAGAAACCAGCCAATGGGAAAACGCCAGCGAGTGCCAGCGTTGAGATGATCCAAGTGGTCGCTGTGATTGGCATCTTTTTAGCCAGACCACCCATATCTTTTTTCATGTCGAAGGAGTGGTGCGAGCCGGAATGGCTGACCGAACCAGCCGATAAGAACAAACAGGCTTTAAAGAAAGCGTGAGTGAAGATGTGGAACACGGCTGGCAACCAAGCACCAGCGCCCAAACCCATCATCATGTAACCCAACTGCGAAACAGTGGAGTACGCGAGAACTTTCTTGATGTCATGTTGCACGAAAGCCAGTAACGCGGCGATCACGATCGTGATACCGCCGATAAGAACGATGAAGTTGATATTGGTGTCACCAATCTTCATACCCTCCCAAAAGATCGGATACAGACGAGCGACCAAGAACACACCGGCGACGACCATCGTGCTGGAGTGCAACAGCGAACTCACGGGAGTTGGACCCGCCATGGCATCTGGGAGCCAAGTGTGCAGCGGAAACTGACCACTCTTACCAATGCAAGCAATAAACAATGCCACCGCACCCCATGTCAATGCACTCTGACTGGCCTCGCCAGACATTGCCCACGCTGACAGGCCACTGATGTTGAAGCCCGAAACACCAAGATTCTTTTGTGTCCAGTTATTGGCCGAGAAGAACAAAATCGCCGTGCCGATCAAGAGACCCATATCGCCAACACGCACCGTAAAGAAAGCCTTGAGAGCCGCACGCGAGTTGGCTTCTTCTTCCCACCAGTGACCGATGAGCATGAACGAACACAAGCCCATGATTTCCCAACCGAGAATCAACTGCACCATGTTGGGGGCGAGAACCATGCACAACATTCCGGCAGAGAACAATGTCAGGGCAGCAAAGAAGTGCGTGTAACGACGGTCTCCGCGCAAATATTCAAGAGAGTAAATCTGCACAAGGCTGGAAATGAACGCTACGACCACCAGCAGAGTCAACGCCAAACCATCGATGTGATGGCCGATGCCAAAATGGAATCCCCCACTTTGCCACCATGTCCATTCATGAATCACTGGCTGCACATATGGAGCAGCGTGATGTGCGCCTTCTACGACTGCCTCATGAGCACCATCAACGACGCTGTTCACGCGCTGAATCCACTGCCATGCGGCTCCACCCGAGAAAACAAGTGATGACAACATTGACAGCACGCCAAGTTCGCTGCCCTTCATCGGCATTTTTTTGCCAAAGAAAATAATCAGAACAAAAGCGATGGCTGGGATCACAGGTATTAACCACGCGTGTTCCAAGAACCATCCAGTTGAGGCAACTACCTCTGAAGTCATTTCATGAGCCAACATTGATTAGCCCTTCATTTCTGACAAGTCATCGAGCGCAATAGTGCGTCGGTTGCGATAGATCAACAAAACCATGGCCAGTCCTACGCCCACCTCAGCGGCGGCGATCGCAATGACATACAGCGCGAAAGTGTTGCCATCGACTGAACCATGACGAACCGAGAACGCCAACAAGTTGATATTCACCGAGTTCAGAATCAGTTCAATAGACATCAACACCATGACCGCATTTTTGCGAGCCAAGACGCCATAGACACCGATGCAAAAAAGCACTGCTCCAAGTAAGAGGAATTGAGTAGTCAACATGATCGGGCCCTTAGTCTTTCCGCGCCAGCACAATGGCGCCGATGACAGCGACGAGTAAAACAAACGACAATGCCCAGAACGGCAAGAGGTACGGACCAAAAATGTCATCACTGATGACCTGAATCGGGATGGGTTGCATGTCGCCGGAGTTTTCGATCAGGCGCTCACTGCCGAAACCATCAACGATGACATACGACATCACGCCCAACATCAAAAGAGCGACGGGGATACCGAGAAACCAATTCTTATTATTGAGATCTGATTCAGCACCGATACGCGCACGTGTGAGCATCGTTCCGAACAAGAACAGCACCATCACTGCTCCGACGTACACCAACACTTGTGTAATCGCCACAAATTCGGCGGAGAGCAACAAATACTGAGCGGCGGCACCCGATAGAACAATGACCAGCCAGAGTGCGGCGTGAACAACGTTGCTCACTGTCACAACTCGCACGGCACCGATGATCATTAGTAATGAAATGATGCCAAAGCCCACATTTTGAGCCACCAAAAGATCGGTAGCAATCATCACTTCTTGCCCTTCTTCTCGGCGCCGACTTCATAGGCGGGAGCCTCAGGAACCGTGGCCATCCATTCACCCAACTTCACCTTGTCATGCAACAAGTCAGCAAGATTGGGCTCACTATATTCGTACTCTGGGCTCCAAAAGAGAGCATCAAACGGACACACCTCAACACAGATTCCGCAATACATGCATAACGCGTAGTCGATATCGAAGCGGTCAAGTTTGTTGACCTGCCGCGGCTTGCCACCTGCGCGACGTGGAGGCGCTAATTCTTTGTGACCCTCAATATAAATACACCAGTCGGGACAGGACCGAACACACAACATGCACGATGTGCAGTTATCTTCGTGCAACGCAATGACACCACGAGCACGCAATGGGGGCGCTTCTTTTTCGTGGGGATACTGCACTGTGTTAGCACCATCAAGGGCGGTGCGCTTGAGAGTGTTCAGCGTGACGCCGAGACCTTTGAGAAGACCAGGGATCTTGGGCATTAGAGGGCCACCTTCAAGATCGCGGTGACCATAATGTTCACCAAGGAAACAGGGACGAGGACTTTCCAAGCAAAACGCTGCAGTTGGTCTTCGCGGAACCGCGGGTAACTAAAACGCACCCACATAATCACGAACGAAAGCAACATCATTTTTCCGAACATAATCAGCGGACCTACGACATTCATCCAGTTGTCAACACTGTCAATGTCAGTCCAGCCGAACCAAGCAAACGGGACGCCCCAGCCGCCAAGGAAAAGAACCGACGCAATGAAAGAGAAAACACCAGCAGTTGCGAATTCAGCAATGAAGAATGTCAAGAAACGGAAACCGGAATACTCAGTCATGTAACCCGACACCAATTCTGATTCGGCAATCGGCATGTCGAACGGTGTCTGCGTGAGTTCAGCCTGGACAGCGATCATGAAGATAATGAAACCAGTGAACTGCGTCAGGATGTATGGATTTCCTAAGCCGTTCCAGCCAAACATTTCACCGGTGTTCTGCGCCAGAACGATGCCTTGCAGGTTCATGGTGCCAGCTTGGATGATGACACCGATGACCGCTAACACCATCGGTAACTCGTAAGCGATCAACTGACCAGCAGCGCGCAAACCACCAAGCAGTGAATACTTGTTGGCACTTGACCAGCCGGCAATCAGAATGCCAAGCACGCTGACAGATGAAACTGCCAGCATGTAAAACACGCCAGCCTCAAAGTTTGTGAACCAGGCGTCGGGGCCAAACGGAACGACTGCTACTAACAAGAAAGTGCTGGCAAGAACAACCAACGGTGCAATTTTGAAAATCACCCGATCAGCCCGCTCTGGAGTGATGTCTTCTTTTTGTAGCCACTTGCCAACTTCGGCAAACAACTGCATTGAACCGTATGGGCCAGCTTCCATGGGCCCGAGACGACTCTGCATGAAAGACATCATCTTGAACAAGAAGAGATAGACGATGGCACCAGCGGGTAGCAACACTGCCACGACGCCTCCAAGGACGCGTAGCAAAGACTGCACCCAGTAGGGCAGATCAGCAGCGAGCAAAGCACTCATCGGTCAATGTCACCAAGGATGAAGTAGAGCGAGGCCAAAATAGTAATGATGTCAGGAACATAGACACCCTTGAGAACCCACGGCACGATGGAGATGTTGTTGAAACTCGCGGAGCGGATCTTTGTTCGGAACGGTCCAAGATCACCCTTGCTGACAACGTAGTAACCCATCTCGCCGAGTGGATTCTCTGTTGATACCCATGCTTCGCCTTCAGGCACTTTGATAATTCGTGGGACCTTGGCCATCACTGGACCAGAAGGAATGCTTTTCAGCAATTGATCAACGATCAAGGTTGATTCGCGAAC
>WLTJ01000068.1 GCA_009705435.1 Actinomycetota bacterium
AGTTCCGTGAGTTCATCGTGGGGACGTTCAATTACGGAAAAGGCTATTCGAGCACTCATTGCTTTCATCGTCTTGGTTTCGTTGTACATCGCATGGCGCTTTGAATGGCGCATGGCCCTGGCGGCAATTTTAGCGATGCTCCACGATGTGCTGATCAGTGTCGGCGTCTACTCACTCATTGGCTTTGAGGTAACTCCTGCAACAGTGGTGGCCTTTCTCACCATCTTGGGATTCTCGCTGTACGACACAATCGTTGTTTTCGATAAGGTGAAAGACAATCTTGACAAATTCGCAGGTTCACGAACCTCGATGGCCAACATCACGAATGTATCTATGAATCAGGTGCTGATGCGCTCGATCAATACCTCCTTGGCAGCTGTGCTTCCAGTTATATCGCTGCTCGTCCTAGGTGCTGGTGTACTCGGTGCGATCGCATTACGCGAGTTTGCGATTGCTCTTTTGGTTGGATTGCTCACCGGTTCTTATTCATCGATCTACATTGCGTCTCCTTTACTCTCGCTGATTAAAGAGCGAGAGGTGAGTTTCCGCAATTTCAGAGGTTCCCACGCAGTAGGCGCGGAACTGGCGCATATGGTCTTGTCAGGAACGGCAACTGGAGCGAAATCAGTACGCCGCCAATCTTCGACTACAGACGGAACCCAAACCAACATCCTCACTCCCACCTCCGAGGCATTATTGACGCATCCGCCACGTCCACGCAAAAAGCGACGACGCTAGAGAGACAATCGACGAGATGGACATTGAAGCTCTCAAAAACCTCATTCGTGCAATCCCGGATTATCCAACTGTTGGTGTGACCTTTCGAGATATCACGCCATTACTCAGCCATCCCCAGGCTTTCACATCTTGCATTAACCTTCTCGCTGAGCGTTTTAGCGACCAGAAAATCGATCTTGTTATCGGTGTGGAGGCCCGTGGTTTCATCCTCGGAGCACCGATAGCAGTCGCTCTTGGTGCCGGTTTCATCCCTGTGCGTAAAGCGGGAAAATTACCGTGGGCAGTAGTACGCGAGGAGTACGACCTTGAGTACGGTTCGGACAAGCTGGAAATACACCGAGATGCCATTCAACCGAGACAAAGAGTTCTCATCGTTGATGATGTTTTAGCCACTGGCGGAACTGCCGCTGCAACTTGTCGTTTGGCATCAGCGTTGGGTGCCGAGATCGTTTCTCTAGCCGTGCTTATTGAACTGCCTTCCCTCGCCGGGCGACTTAAATTGGGCTCCACTCCCATTGAGGCTCTCTTTTCCTTCTGACTCGTAGTCGCAATATTTGATTCCTGCCTGCGATACTTAAACAATGGCGACAGTCACCAGACTTCTTCCTTGGCGTCGGCAGATGAACTCTGCCGTGGACGAGGTCAACCCCGTCCTGCAGTCTTTTCGGCGTCGCCATCCAAAAGCCTCCACAACCTTGATCATCAAGGCCTTTGAGGTCGCCCGACAAGCCCATTCCAGCCAAACCCGTAAAAGTGGCGAGGGATACATCAACCATCCTCTGGCAGTCGCCAAGATCGTGGCAGATATCGGTCTCGATGAAACAACTGTTGCCGCCGCACTTCTCCACGACGCTGTTGAAGACACTGAACTAACTATTGCGGAAGTCGAAAAAGATTTCGGAAGTGACGTTGCTGCGATCGTTGATGGCGTCACCAAACTTGAGCGTCTGCAGTTTGACTCGAAAGAGGAACAACAAGCGGCGACTATGCGCAAGATGCTCGTGGCGATGGCCAAGGATTTGCGTGTTCTGATCATCAAGTTGGCTGATCGTTTACACAACATGAGGACTATTGCGGCAATGCCTGTCGAGAAGCAGCAACGAATCGCCAGCGAGACCATGGATATCTACGCTCCTCTGGCACATCGTTTGGGAATGCAAGGATTGAAGCAAGAACTTGAAGATTTGTCTTTTGCATCGATGTTCCCGAAACGCTATGCCGAACTTGATCATCTTGTTAGTAGTCGTAGTCCTGAGCGCGATCTATATTTGGCCAAGGCCATGGCTGACGTTCGCGAACGCCTACTGACGCTGAATATCGATGCCGATATCACCGGACGTGGCAAACACCTGTGGAGCATTTACGAGAAGATGATCCAGAAAGCTAAAGACTTTGATGAGATCTTTGACATTATGGCGATCAGAATTGTCGTTGCATCAGTCAAGGATTGTTATGCGACTTTGGGAAGCATTCACGGACAATGGAAGCCAATCACCGGTCGCTTCAAAGATTATGTAGCGATGCCGAAGTTCAATTTGTATCAAAGCCTGCACACCACCGTCATAGGACCTGGTGGTAAGCCTTTGGAGATTCAGATCAGAACACGTGAAATGCACCAACGTGCGGAATGGGGCGTAGCGGCTCATTGGGCATACAAAGATCAAAAGGAAACCCCAGACATTGACTGGTTGAATCGGATTATCGATTGGCAGAGCGATATTTCTGACCCAGCTCAATTCATGGAAAGTCTGAAGACTGATCTTGAGCAAGATGAAATCTTTGTTTTCACCCCGAAGGGTCGAGTCATTGATCTCCCAGTCGGATCGGGCCCTGTTGACTTTGCATATTCGGTGCACACAGAAATCGGAAATGCTTGTATTGGGGCGCGTGTCAACGGCCGATTAGTGCCGCTCACGCACGTCCTAAAGTCGGGCGATACATGTGAGGTTTTCACCTCAAAGGTGGAGAGCGCAAGCCCATCAACTGATTGGTTGGACTTTGTTGTTTCACCCAAAGCTCGAAACAAGATCAAACAATGGCACTCGCGGGAGAAACGTGATGACCTTGTGGAGGCCGGTCGCGAACTTTTAGAGAACGAATTCAGACGACAACGATTGCCCGTGATCCAAGCAATGAACAGCGAGCATCTACAGCGAGAGATTGAAAAAAGATCATTTGCCGATCGTGAAGCACTGCTATGCGCAATCGCTGAAAGCCAAGTCAGTGCTCATGAAGTTGCCCGTGAAGTTTTCGCAAGCTTCCAAGATTCTGGTTCAATCGAACGCTTACCGGAATCGGTATTACGATCTTCGGCTTCCTCAAGAGTTCATAGTGTGGGCATCCATGTGGATGGTTTCGATGATGTTCTGGTTCGGCTTTCGAAATGCTGCACCCCAGTGCCTGGTGATGAAATTATGGGTTTCATCACCCGTGGGCGAGGAGTGAGTGTTCATCGCTCGGACTGCGCGAATGCTGATTCGTTTGTGGATGAGCAATCCTCACGTTTAGTTGACGTTGAGTGGGACGGATCCACGATGGGGACGATCTTTCGAGCAGGCGTTGAAGTTCTTGCGCTTGATCGTTCGGGACTGCTGCGCGATGTTGCCAATGCTTTATCTGAGCAGCATGTCAATATCGTGGCTTGTAGCACCCACACAGGGGGAGACCGAGTCGCCAAAATGCACTTTGAATTTGAGATGGCCGACCCGGCGCACCTTGAATCAGTGCTGAGAACAATCAAGAGGATTGATGGGGTCTATGACGCCTATCGGGCGGGCACTGATCGTTCCCTTGACGACTCTGAGGATTGAGTCATTTCGGTGATTTACCTGCTTCTTGGCGGGATATTCTCCAAGACCACCGCCCAGATACCGCTAACCTGAGAGCCTGTGCCTGAGTTTCAAACAAGTCCTGGAATGCGTGACATCCTGCCTCCCGATTCGGGTCGTTGGCGACGCTTCGTTGGAATCTTTTCTGATGCGGTAACGGCCGCTGGGTACGGGCAGATTATTCCTCCCTTGCTGGAAGATATTGGGGTATTTCATCGTGTTGGGGAAGCCACCGATGTTGTCACCAAGGAGATGTACGACTTTGTCGACAAGGGTGATCGCCACATCGCCCTACGTCCCGAACAAACTGCCAGTGTATGTAGGGCCTTCGTGCAGCACAGTCCCATCACGCCTTGGAAGGTTTGGTACGCAGGTCCTAATTTTCGTTATGAGCGCCCACAGCGCGGTCGTTTTCGTCAGTTTGATCAAGTTGGTATTGAAGTTCTCGGTGTCGAGGATCCCTACGTTGACATTGAAGTGATCGCTCTCGCTTGGGGCTTCTTCGCAAAACTTGGTTTGCAGCAGATCTCTCTGCACCTCAACAGTCTCGGCGAACCTTCAGACCGAGAGCGCTATATGCACGCCTTAACGGAATATTTCAGCAGGAATCTTGAGCACTTAAGTCAAGCCAGTCAAGCAACGCTGACGAAGAACCCGCTGCGCGTCCTGGATTCAAAGCGACCCGAAGATCAACTACTCATTGACGGCGCTCCACGTATCTCTGATTTTTACAGTCCCGCAGCGACAGCGCACTTTGACACGGTTCAAGAGGGACTGCGAGAACTTGGGATCGCATTTGTCATTAATGAGAAGTTGGTGCGCGGACTCGATTATTACCGTCACACAACATTTGAGTTCGTAGGTGGAACTATGGATTCAGCGCAGAATGCCCTCGGTGGAGGAGGGCGCTATGACGGCCTAGTTGAAGCCTTAGGTGGTCCTGCTACCGCTGGAGTGGGATTTGCAATCGGTCTCGACCGCACGCTTTTGGCCTGCGATGATGAAGGTGTTTTCCCTCCAGTACCCGACGATGTGAGTGTTTTTGTCGTCGATATCACTGGTGGCCGTCAGGCCATGTTGATCACCCATGAATTGCGCTCCGCTGGAATCTCCGCGGACCGTGCATATCAAGGTCGAAGTATCAAAAGTCAAATGAAATCAGCAGATCGAAGCGGTGCAGTTTTGGCAATCATCATTGGTAGTGATGAGGTCGACTTGGATACAGCAATCATCCGACCGCTGCGTTCTGATCAAGAGCAGTACACCGTCGCCCGCAAAGACTTACTCCCCACAATAACGAAAGTACTTTCATGACAACGCCAGACGACAAGACCTCAATTCGCCAAACTTCTATGCGCTCACATATGTGTGGTGATCTGCGTCCAAGTGAAATCTCGCAGACTGTCAGTGTCTGCGGTTGGGTTGCTAAAAGACGCGAGCATGGTGACAGATTGGCTTTCGTTGACCTTCGGGATCACACTGGGATTATCCAATGCGTGATTGACAACGACGTTGATGTGCGTAGCGAATATGTTGTACGGATTACCGGTGTCGTGCGTTCACGACCACAAGGAACGATCAATAGCAATATTGCGACCGGCGAAGTAGAAATCGGCGATTGTGTTGTTGAGGTTCTTCGTTCGGCTGAGGCCCCACCATTTCCAGTTGACGCACGCGCCGATGATGTCGATGAAAATGTGCGCCTACAATATCGCTACATAGATATTCGCAGAGAACGTATGCAACGTAATTTGCGCACACGAGCCAAAGTCAACTCTGCGGTCAGAGCTTCCATGGAACGCCAAGGTTTTGTTGAGGTTGAGACTCCGATGTTGGTACCGTCAACACCCGAGGGTGCTCGTGAGTTCCTAGTTCCCTCCCGTAAAGAACCAGGCTCCTTTTATGCTCTGCCACAGAGCCCCCAATTATTTAAGCAACTACTCATGGTCGCCGGAATTGATCGCTACTACCAGATAGCACGTTGTTTGCGAGACGAGGATCTGCGAGCCGATCGACAATATGAGTTCATGCAGTTGGATGCGGAAATGAGTTTCGTCAATCAAGATGATGTTCTTGAGGCAATTGGCGAAGCAGTCGTTTGCGCAGCCGAAGCCGTGACTGGAGTTCGACCCGATCCCATTGAAAGAATTACATGGCGACAGGCCATGGAGCGATTTGGTGTCGATAAACCCGATCTTCGCTTCGGTATGGAATTAACCGAATTGACTGCCATCTTCGCAGGTACCGAATTTAAGGCCTTCGCTGGAGCGGCCTCGATCAAGGGCATACGCGTTGAGGGCAAGTCAGAGGCATTCGGCCGCAATAAACTTGATGCCCTCACCGACCGCGCGAAGAAAATCGGCGCCAAGGGACTTGTTTGGATGAAGGTTGCAGAAGACGGAACTTTGGAATCTCCTGTTGTGAAATTCCTCTCTGCTACTGAGCAATCAGCGGTGCTCACGGCACTCCAGGGTGCTCCAGGGGACTTGTTATTGATCGTTGCCGATGAATGGGAAATGACTTGCGAAGTTCTCGGGCAATTGCGTAACGATCTGGGCCGTCCTCCTGTACACCAAGGTCCGTACCGCTATGTCTGGGTGACAGAGTTCCCACTTTTCGTGGGCATTAACAAAGAGACTGGTCAACCCAAGCCTGGACACCACCCTTTCTGCCAGCCTCACCCAGATGACCTGCATATGTTTGAGTCGGATCCGATGTCTGTGCGATCAATGGCATACGACCTAGTGCTCAATGGTTGGGAATTGGGTTCGGGATCCATTCGAATTCACGAACCTGATATGCAACGGCGGGTTTTTACCGCTCTCGGCATCAGTGAGGAAGAAGCAAATCGTAAGTTTGGATTTTTCCTCAAGCCCTTCACCTATGGTGCTCCACCTCACGGTGGTTTCGCCTTCGGCTTAGACCGCCTCGTTGCCATATTGGCCGGGGAAGACAACATTCGTGAAGTCATCGCATTCCCCAAGACACAAAGTGGGCAGGATCCAATGACCAATGCTCCAACTCGAGCCGAACCCAAACAACTCGAAGAATTAGGCATCCGGGTACTGCCGCCAAAGGCCTGACATGCCCACTCAAAAATTCCGTGCTGGAGTAGTCATTGCGATCCGTCGTGAGAACGGCGACCTGATGTGCTTCCAACGTTCGGATGTTGTTGATTCTTGGCAACTACCGCAGGGGGGAATCGACGTAGGTGAATTACCCGTCGATGCTGCTTGGCGTGAATTGACAGAAGAAACAGGACTGACACGTGGTGATGTCCATTTAGTCAGCGAGTTATCTGAGTGGATCACCTACGAATATCCCACAGCAGTCCGCGACGCAATGCCCGATGGTGGCAAGCGCTTCGGGCAGACACAAAAGTGGTTTTTATTCGGTCTTCTTGATGAGGCAAATATTGAGCCGAAACCAGATGGAGTTGAGTTTGTTGGCTGGCAATGGATGGATCCTCACCATCTCTTACATCATGTCGTGAACTTTCGACAAGACTCCTACGGGCGTGCTTTTTCTAGATTGCTTCCATGAACGATCTCTTTAGCGCTGCAGCCAAAGAGCAACTTGCCTCTCAAGCCCCGTTGGCGGCACGACTACGACCACGCACTATTGATGATGTTGTCGGCCAGGAGCATTTGCTAGGAGTCGGTCGACCACTGCGCGTACTTGTTGAACAAGACAAACTCAGTAGCGCGATCTTTTGGGGTCCACCTGGCACTGGTAAAACAACTTTGGCATTAGCGGTTGCGGGCACAACCAAGCGAGCCTTTGAACAGTTGTCGGCAGTGACTGCCGGTGTCAAAGATGTGCGCGAGGTTATTGATGCAGCGCGTCAGCGCCTCGGGAGACACGGTCAGGGAACTATCTTGTTCCTCGATGAAATTCATCGTTTTTCAAAATCACAGCAGGATGCTTTGTTACCCGCCGTTGAAGAAGGAACACTCACCCTCATCGGCGCCACTACGGAGAATCCCTTTTTCGAAGTGAATGCTCCACTGCGTTCTAGAAGCACCCTATTTCGCCTAGAACCTTTAAGCGGCGAGGCGATGAGGACTTTAATCACGCGGGGATTGTTAGCCCTTGACACGACGGCCACTCAGGAGGCGCAAGAACTGTTGGCCGACCGATCGGCGGGGGATGGGCGCC
>WLTJ01000069.1 GCA_009705435.1 Actinomycetota bacterium
AAATATTCTGCAACGCGCACCTAAGGCATTGCTCCACGATCACTTAGATGGTGGACTTCGACCAGCAACAGTGATTGAACTTGCCGCAGAATATGGCTACAACAATTTGCCCACAACCGATATTGATGACCTCTCAAAATGGTTTCATCGAGGCGCTAAGCGCAATGATTTAGTCCTCTATCTTGAGACCTTCGCCCACACCGTTGGAGTAATGCAAGACAAAGATGCCATTGAACGAGTGGCCTTTGAATGTGCTCATGATCTCGCCACCGAGGGGGTTGCCTACGCCGAAGTGCGTATGGCACCCGAGTTGTGCACTGAAAAGGGACTCACACTTGATGAAGTGATGCAGGCCATCATGGACGGATTTGCTCGAGGCAGCGCAGGCACCGAACTTTCGATCTACGCCATTTGTTCGGCGATGCGCACAGCCCGACGGAGCTTAGAAATCGCAGAACTTGCGGTGCGTTGGCGAGACCGTGGGGTCGTTGGTTTTGATATTGCTGGTGCAGAAGCAGGTCACCCGCCGACACGCCATCTTGAAGCTTTCAATCACGTCCAGCGTGAGAATTTTCACTCGACGATTCATGCCGGGGAAGCTTTCGGATTACCAAGTATCTGGGAAGCTGTGCAACTATGCGGCGCTGAACGACTGGGACATGGCGTGCGCATTGTGGACGACATCACAGGGGACGTCGGCTCTGAGCAACTTGGTCGCCTGGCGTCCTATGTACGAGATCGTCGGATTCCACTCGAATTGTGCCCAACGAGCAATGTCAACACCGGAGTCTGCGCCTCAATCGCCGATCACCCCATTGGGATGCTGCGGCGTTTGCGCTTTCGAGTCACGGTGAACACCGACAATCGTCTGATGAGTGATACGAGCATGACCAGAGAATTCACTCAATTGTCGGAGGCATTTGGATGGGGTCTCGAGGACTTTGAGTGGCTCACCTTAAATGCGATGAAGAGTGCCTTCGCCCCGTTCCCAGAGCGCCTACGGATCATCAACGGCTTAGTCAAGCCCCGCTACGCCCTCTTGAAGGCTGAACTTGCCATGGGGACACAGACGCGCTGATGCGCGACAATAGAGACATGGCTCAATCCTCAGGCACCGTTGAAGTAACAGTTGTTGAACACCCGTTGATCGCCGATTCGCTGACGCGAATCAGAGATGTCTCGACGCCCAATGCTTTATTTCGCCAAGAACTTGAGCGCGTCGGAACTTTATTGCTCGCCGAAGCCACGCGTGATCTACCGACAACCGCTGTGCGAGTCCAGACACCTCTTGTTGAAACAGCGGGTCGGGCACTCAGCAGCCAACCAGTCGTTGTACCAGTTTTGCGCGCCGGATTAGGGTTCCTCCACGCTGCACAAGAATTGATGCCCAATGCCGATGTCGGTTTCGTGGGCATCAGTCGCGACGAAATAACTTTTGAACCTAAGCCCTACGTCAACAAATTGCCAGAAACTTTGGCGGGCCGTATGTGCATCGTCTTGGATCCAATGTTGGCCACAGGCGGATCCTTGGCCCACGCATGTGAACTATTGATGCAACGGCACGCCACAGGTCCGATCACAGTGATTTGCGTTTTGGCCGCACCCGAAGGTATCGAGTACTTGCGAACCACAGGACTGAACTTACGTATCTTTACTGCGGCCCTCGACGAGCGACTGAACGAGAACGCCTTTATTGTCCCTGGACTCGGCGATGCTGGCGACCGTCAATTCGGCGCCCCCCACTGAATTACATGGGTGGGCCACCCCACACTGGAATCCCAGAAGGCATTCCCCCAAACATCTCGTCCTTAGCCGCAATCAAACCTTCAACGGTCCACTTCTGACCTCCACCAGAGATCGAATTGGCGATTTCAGTTGGTCGCATCCGATGAACCTGATCCCCTAAGACGATAAATGTTTGAGCATTAATATCGCTCGCCGCATCACTTGCCAAGAACGCCACCATCGGACTGATATTGGCTGGGTCATACTTATCAAAACCTTCACTCGGTTGAGCGAACTTTGGATTCACTTGCGTCATCGGCGTACGCGCCCGCGGTGCGATGCAATTCACTGTGACGTTGTAACGGCTGAGTTCGCGCGCTAAGACCAAAGTCATCGTCAAGATGCCACCTTTGGCTGAGCCATAGTTGCTCTGTGCCGGCCCGCCGAACAAACCACTTTCGCTGGTTGTCATGATGATGCGGCGAGCGGGTAAAACGGCTCCCTCCCCCATCTCTTTGGCAACGTTGCGCCAATGCACCGCCGCGAAATGGGCGGGAGCAAAGTGTCCTTTGAGATGCACCCCCACCACGCTGTCAAATTGTTGCTCTTCCATCGAGAAACTCATGCCATCACGAATGAATCCAGCGTTATTGACCAAAATATCCAAATCACCGAATTCATCAATGGCGCGTTGCACTAAAGCTTGCGCCGCCGACCAATCGGTGACACTCCCGCGCTGTGCCACGCAACGACCCCCGGCGGCCACAATGCCAGCAGCAACTTCATCAGCAGATTCTCCAAGGTCGTTGACCACCACGGCAGCACCTTCGGCTGCTAACAGTTCGGCGTGACAACGACCCACGCCCTGACCCGCTCCCGTCACGATCGCAACTTTTCCGTTGAGTGCACCCATTGTCTAACTCCTTCGTCAGTCCGGCGAGGCTATGGTGCTTCGCCAAATGTTTCTGATACCGTGTCAAAAACTAGTCGGGATCAATGAATCTCTAAGAACTATTAGGGGCCATGGTGGAGATAAATCACAAGAACCATCGTCCCGTCGCCCTCGTCACGGGAGCGAGCCGTGGAATCGGGCGAGCCATCGCGCTTGCCCTCGCCGAAGGTGGCTACGACCTAGTGATTACCGGGCGGACCATCGCCGAAGGCGCAGGCATCAATCCAGCAACTGGACATCATCTTCCCGGAAGTCTCACATCAACGGCTGAGTGCGCCCAACAACTCGGAGCACAATGTCACACGGTTGTCAGTGATGTTCTTGATCTTGAGGATATCGAGCCATCATTTCAGCGTTGTCTGTCGGCTACAAGCGGTCGCATTGATCTTTTAGTCAACAACGCAATTTACGTCGGATCGGGAAATGATCTGCGCTTCGCCGATTCAGACCCACGAGACATTATTCGACGCACAACAGGAAACTTCACTGCCCCACTTTTATTCACGCATGCTTTTCTCCAACATGCTCTCAATAATGATGTCCACGCTGACACAGGTTGGCGCGCCACTATCTTGAATATCACTAGTGATGCCGGTCAACGGACCCCCCAGCATGTTGCTGGCGAGGGTGGGTGGTCATTGATGTACGGAGCAACCAAAGCAGGCTTTCATCGGATGGCTGAAATGTTGGCCCTTGAATACGGCACGGCTGGAATTCGCGCCATCAATATCAACCCTGGACTTGTCACCACCGAACGTGTCCTCGACACCGGTGTCGGCCTGCAATGGGTCGCCCGATCTGGAGTAGCCCCAGCAGTTATCGGGGCATCTGTGCTACGCCTGCTCACCGACCAGGCCATCACAAACGGCGCATACATCCACGCCCAGCAATACCTCGCCGAGCATCTTGGCAAAATCGCTTACCAAGCCCTACTCTTGGCTTCTCAGACAGTTTCGAATGGACAATCATCGTGAGTCTTTCATCACCCGACACATACATCATCGGACCTACCAATCAAGAAATTTTGTTGCCCGAGCCCGAACACTCACCGGTTTACTACACGCTGATTTCTGTTGATGATCATCTTGTTGAACCGCCCAATATGTTTGACGGTCGCCTCCCCAAAGCCTTGCAAGATCAAGCTCCGCGTCTCATCGTTAATGAGCGTGGCCACCAAGTGTGGTCCTTTGACGGCCAAATTTTTAGTCAAGTTGGAATGAATGCTGTGGCTGGTCGCAAACCTGAACTGCGTTCACTTGAGCCAGCGCGTTTTGAAGATATGCGGCGCGGTTGCTGGGACATTGATGAGCGGATCAAAGACATGGATCTCATCGGATGTTGGGCATCACTCAATTTTCCCTCACAAGTCGCTGGTTTCGCTGGTCGAATCTTTAGCGCTGCAAGCAATCCTGAAGTTGGTTTGGCAACAATGCGTGCTTGGAATGATTGGCTCTACGAAGAGTGGTGGCAGAAGTATCCCGAGAGGATTATTCCCTGTGGCATTACATGGCTAGCACCTGGACCTGACGGAACAGCGCGCCTCGGTGCCGATGAAATCCGCCGTAATGCCGAGCGTGGATTCGTTTCTGTGACCTTGCCCGAAAGACCACATAACGTTGGCTTCCCAAGCCTGTTCAGCGGATGGTGGGATCCAATCATTGAGGCCTGCGTCGAGACAGAAACTGTCATTTCCTTGCATGTCGGTTCGTCCGGAATGTATCCCATGCCCGAAGGTGCTCCCGCTCTGCAACTCGGAGCCACTCTCTTCGGACAGTTGTCATTGAGTGCCTGTGCAGAATGGCTATGGAGCGGATACGGCAATCGATATCCCGATCTCAAGATTGCGATGAGCGAAGGCGGGATCGGCTGGGTGCCAATGTTGCTTGATCGATTAGAGAATGTTGTCGACCGCAGTGGCTATGGCGCGAATTGGGACTTACGGCCCGCTGAAATTCTCCGACGCAACTTCTGGTTCTGCACCATTGATGATCCGTCAACTATTGACCTACACGAGGTCATTGGCGATGATCACATCATGGTGGAGATTGATTATCCACATGGCGACAGCACATGGCCTCACAGCCAATCTGTTCTGCGCGATGCATGGGGACATCTTTCACCAGAGTTACTGCGCAAGTTTTGTTGCGAGAATGCGGCAGCTCTCTATCGCCATCCGCTACCTCCACGAATTCTTCCATGACCACGGTCGCTCACTTACTTCGCCGGCGTATCGGTGACCACAATCCTGGTTACCACTTTGAAGGGCGAACCTATTCTTGGGATCAGGTAGTGACGCAATCTGCTATTCGCGCCTCGATACTCAACGACTTACTTGACCCCGAAAAGCCACGCCACGTGGGTATCTTGTTGGAAAATACCCCGGATTATTTGTTTTGGATTGGCGGTGCTGCACTCGCTGGAGCATGCATCGTTGGCATTAATCCGACGCGTCGCGGTGAGGAATTAGCACGCGATATCCGCCATACCGATTGTCAGATGATCGTCAGCGATCAAGCAGGGATCGCGCTATTCAACAATCTTGATACTGGCGTACCTTCGCAGCGCATTGTTGATATTGATTCGGTGGCTCACACACAGTTGATCAATCAACACAGCAGCGCGCACATCCCCGACAGTGAACCTGATCCGACAAGCATCCTTTTCCTTCTCTTCACGTCAGGTTCGACGAGTGCCCCTAAGGCAGTTGTTTGCACCAATGAGCGAATGGCCACAGCGAGTATCCGCGCTGGCGAAATATATGGAGTCACTTCGCAAGACATTTGTTATTGCCCGATGCCGTTGTTCCACGGCAATGCGCTGATGGCTTGCTGGGGTCCCGCTTTAGCAGTCGGTGCGCAAGTTGTTTTACGACGAAAGTTCTCTGCGAGCAACTTCATGCTTGACGTACGCCAGCATGGCTGCACCTACTTCACCTACGTCGGGCGCACCATCGCCTACGTTCTCGGGCAGCCAGCCTCTGAACTTGACTCACATAACCAATTGCGCTTGGGGTTTGGCACCGAGGCCAGTGCTCTCGACCGGCAACGCTTCCTTGATCGCTTCAGATGTCAACTCGTGGAGGGCTACGGCTCGAGCGAAAGTGTTGTCGCAATTATTCGCACGCCTGAGACGCCGCCCAATGCCCTCGGCAAAGAGCGTCCCGACATGGCTGGCAATATCAAAATCGTTGATCCGAACACAAATATTGAATGCCAACCCGTCATCTTTGATGAGTTTGGTGGGATCACTAATCCTCAGTGCATTGGTGAGATTGTGAGTTTGACTGGCGGCTCTTCATTTGAGGGCTACTACAACAACCACGAGGCTTCCAGCGAGCGTGTCCGCAACGGATGGTATTGGACAGGCGACCTGGGATATCGAGATGCTGATGGTTTCTTCTATTTCGGAGGTCGTAGCGCAGATTGGCTGCGCGTCGACAGCGAGAACTTTGCGGCATCCCCCGTCGAAAACATTATTGCGCGCTATCCCAACGTCGTGATGGCTGCGGTCTATCCAGTCCCCGATCCCCTCACGGGAGACATGGTGATGGTGGCAATTGAAATGGCAGACGCTACAGATTTTTCAGCCACCGACTTTGACACCTTCATGTCACAGCAACGCGACCTTGGCACCAAGTGGTCACCACACATCGTGCGCATCACGAAAAATATGCCACTGACAGCTAACAACAAGGTACATAAGCCACCATTACGCAGTGACAAGTGGCGAACCACCGATACAGTTTTCTGGCGCTCCGAACGCAATCAACCTTTGACTCTGATGACCGAGGCTGACAAGGCGGCACTTGAACAACGTTTCTCCGACAACGGTCGCAGTCACATTTTACTCGGCCTATAACGCGGGGTTGTGCGCCGTCCAGGTCTGCCAAGATTCGAGACACTCAGGAAGTTCACCTTTGCCCGTTTGATGTATTGGCCACTGAGCTTCATCTAAACCTGCAGGTGGATTAGGCATCTCATGGCCGTACCACAACAGATGTCGGCGGCGCGCAAATAGCCAATCACCGTTGACTCGTTGATAGGTGTCGTGGTACTGAATCTGGTGAATAATCCAAGCACCTTGCGAATCTTCAATTTCCCCGCGGCAAGAAACAATTCCTGTGGCATTGTCCCCGTCTTGGATATCAATGAGATGGTTATTGACCTGCAAGATCACCCGACCTAAGGAATGCATTTGCGAATCAAAGCTTTCTTTCAAAGCTTGAGTGCCCGACAACTGGCGAGTGATCTTGATCTCAGGAATAAACAACGCGGCTAGTTTTTGTGTGTCTCGCGCTCCATAATAAATCGCATATCGACTGGCGATCTGGCGGATATCCTCACAGGCGATCAACCAATCGACAGGATGAGACTGTTTAAAAGACTCTGCGTTACTCATGATCATCTACCTTACGGCAAAGGATGTGGATGAACTGTCGGTTGCAATAGAGCATCCGTACCACCGTCCACGAATAAAACTTGGCCGACGATAAATGAAGCCTCTGAGGACAACAAAAACGCAATCGCCGAGGCAATCTCATCCGCCCGACCCCAACGGCCCCGCGGAATCGGAATCATTTTCAAACGCTCGGCCATGACAGGCACATCGAGTAAGGGTCGAGTCATTGCAGTATCAATGACTCCTGGAGCAACCGCATTGAGGCGAATACCTGATTGCATCCACTCATTAGATTTCATCCGAACCCAGAAAGCGATCGCTAATTTGCCGGCGGGGTATGGAATGTACGTGTCACCGACTCCATATTTGGCCACTGTTGTCTCTTCATCATCGTTGAGAAAGCCCAGTGCATCTTCAATCGAGAGGCCCGGAGTCATTGTCGTCGAGTTTGACGAGATCATCACCACTGCTGGGTCGGCTCCCTTCTCAAGTGCCGATCGCAAGCCGTTGACGAGTGCCATGGTGCCATAAAAATTCACTCGCACTTTCAGTTCATTTGATGCTGGGTTACTGACTCCGGCACAAGGGACCAAGCCGTCGAGGACACCTCCACACAAAGCAGTGACCTCATCCACAATTCG
>WLTJ01000007.1 GCA_009705435.1 Actinomycetota bacterium
AAACCTCGGCCAGTCAGGCGTCCATGCTCTAATTCTTGTCTGAGTAACTCCATCCCTTTCGGAGAAACTGGAGCAAAGTGATCCAATTGTTCGCCTGACAAACGAGCATTCAACACGCCTTGACGCTCAAGCGCAATGGATCGTGATCTCATCACTCGTTCGGCCACGCAGGCTGTGGACTCACCCAATTCATCACCTAAGAGTTCTTCCACTCCTGGACGATGGACCAACACTCGAACATCAAAACGATCCAAGAATGGTCCGCTAAAACGCCGTCGATATTTTGTCAATGCGACCTCATCGCATTCACATGAGCCTGGGGCTCCGCCACCGCAGGGACATGGGTTCGTCGCCCCGACGAGCGTGAAGCGTGCCGGCAGAGTGAGTCGCGTGTGAGCTCGGGAGACACGGATGACACCTTCTTCAAGAGGTTGACGAAGAGCATCAAGAACAGAAGGAGCAAACTCTCCAAGTTCATCCAAAAACAACACACCTCCGTGGGCCATGCTGACTTCACCAGGTCGCAATGAAGACGATCCCCCACCGACAATGGAGACTGCACTCGCCCCATGATGGGGCATGCGTATTGGTGGCCGCGTCACGAGTCCACTGGGAGGCAGAGGCTCTCCGGATGCGGAACGAATCAATGTTGCTTCCAAAGCAGTTTGTTCATCTAACACCGGCAAGATTCCTGGCAAGCGTTGAGCCAACATTGTTTTGCCGGAACCGGGCGGACCCACCAACAACAGATGATGTCCGCCACTCGCAGAAAGTTCAAGCCCGAGGCGAGCGGCGGCTTGACCGCGGACGTCAGAAAGATCTAGCGCATCCCCTAAATAACCATCATCGAGGCGCACTTCAGGAACATCGGGCCATGGCGTGAGCCCCACCAAACACTCAGCAACTTGACGCAATGTTTGTGCACAGCGCAACCCTGGAGGCCGAACGATACGTGCCTCGGCGATATTCTTAGTCGGAACAACCACACTTTGTAACGGACTGTGTTCGGGCATCAAAGAATCATCTTCACTCGGTGCATCATCACGCAGTGCCAAAACCATCGGCGCCACGCCGGCCACCGCACGCACTCGCCCATCAAGGCCTAGTTCACCAAGAAATGCGACGCCTTGTGCACACTGCAGAGGCAACTGTTCATCACTCACAAGTACGGCGATCGCAATCGCAAGATCAAGCGCGCTGCCTACTTTTTTATGAGTTGCTGGAGCCAAATTGATCGTGATTCGGCGACTCGGCCAATGAAAACCACTGGTTAAAATTGCAGCTCGGACACGATCTCTTGATTCGCGACACACATCATCGGGTCGACCCAAGATCGTGAACACTGGCAATCCCAAGCCAATATGTGCTTCAACGGTGACTGGAGTTCCTGTGGCAGCCACAACGCTTGCCGAACGAACTGCTGACAACATGACATTCCCCCAAGGATCAAATTGACCCAACCTTCTGCGGATCACAGCAATGTGGGCGCAGACAATTCATCGACGGTGACAACCACAGGTACTTCGCGTCTGAGAGAATGCACACTGATGTTTAATCGTGCACAAAATCTCCGAAGAATTTCAGCTATCGGACTCATCGCCCTGTTGTGCGCGACCCAGGCTTGCAGCGACCCGGAACGTGGTGGCGCAAACTTTTGTACTCAACTGAATCAGCAGTTGCCGGGTCTCACTGGACCCCTCGTGATTTCATCCGATATCAAAGATCTCGTCAAGCGCTACGAAAAACTTGACAGAATCACACCGTTGGCCATTCAAGACGATTGGCACACTGTCACCGAATTGATGAGCCAAGCAGCCGAGGTCGACCCGCAAGATCCGTTGAGCCGTCAAGAACTTGCTGACAATGCCTACAAGGCCGAACGCCCAGCGCGCAATGTGGCTACTTGGGTCGAAGCCACCTGCGGCTTTGAGATGCCAGATGTGATCGGCGTTGAAGGAAGAATAACGACACCGACGACAGCGGCACCGTAATTGTCAGAACATGAGATTTAAAGAATCTCGCCACGCTTCAAGATGACCTTATCCACAATGCCGTAGTCCTTAGCCTCTTGGGCACTGAACCAATGATCGCGCTCGCTATCAGTCTGGATTTCTTCAATCGTGCGACCCGAGTGTTCAGCAATAAGTTCGGCCAAGCGGAACTTGATAAAACGATTTTGCTCAACTTGAATCGCAATATCTGAAGCCTGGCCACGCAAGCCAGTACTCGGTTGATGCATCATGATGCGTGCGTTTGGCAAGGTGTAACGCTTACCTTTTGCACCAGCAGTCAACAAGAATTGTCCCATTGAGGCAGCTAGTCCCATACACACCGTGGCCACATCGCAACTGACGAATTGCATCGTGTCGTAGATCGCCATACCAGCAGTCACTGAGCCACCAGGACTATTGATGTACAGCCAGATATCTGCGTTGGCATCTTCGCCTTCGAGATACAGCAATTGAGCACAAATCTGGTTGGCGATCTCGTCATTGACATCAGTGCCGAGCATGATCACACGGCTTTTGAGAAGTCGGGTGAAAATATCTGAGCGACCGCCCCCATCGCCAGATTCAAGGTTCATCGGAGCGTTTCTTTCAAAAGTCATACGGCAAGACTAGCCCTCGGTCGCTCCGTTTGTCGGGGTGGCGAAAGCCGAAAAGTCACATCAAAATCAATGACGGCTGATTCCAGAAAGTACGAGCGCCACCCGGTCACTGTCGCCCGTCACAGCGCGCTCGCTGAGCAGCCCCGCTAAACCAGCGGTTCCCGTTGCGCTCGACTGAATTGCCGTGAGGTTCGGCCCGATGCTTGCAGCCCTGACAACATCCTCCTCACAGGCGACGACAACCCTGCCCTTGGTGCGACGTAACTGCTGAGTGTCAGCGACCCAGTCATAGGTTTCATCATCAAGAATCCCGTCGGCCAGTGATGCCGGAGGCTCTTCCCACGGCCACATATGCGTCGCCCAATCGCTGGCGCAGTCAGCAACATCTCGAGCCGATTTCCAAGCCCGTTCCAATGGAGCGCAACCTGCGGTTTGTACGGCCACGAGCGGTACATCAAATCCCGACTCACTGAGCCCGCGAGATAACGATGCAGCAAAAGCTCCCCCACCCACTTGCACATAGACCGCTGTCAAATGAAGAAGATTCTCGGCGCGCAATTGTTCAGCCATTTCCCAACCAATTGTGCGACCACCGTCCAAGCACAAAGCATTTTCTGGACCCTGCACACTGAAAGGAATCGCTCCCGCAGTCACGGCCTCGCGGAATCTTAAAACTGTCGGGTCGCCAGGCAGATCATTATCTCGGCGAGGGCAACGATGAATTCGCGCCCCAAATTTGGTCAGCGTGTCAACAACAATGCCATCGGCCCATTCCGGAATAAAGACATCGATCGGCCAGTTCACCGCCGCGGCCAAGGTCGCTGCCGCGATAGCAGCGTTGCCACAAGACGAAATCGCCAGTGGCGGTCGAGTTGCTCGTGACGCCCATGGTGTCAATTTGAGTTCTTCGGCTAAGAGCAAATGCAACAAGATCGACATCAAGTGTCGTGCTTTTTGACTACCCGCGACATTGTGGGTCTCATCTTTGACCCACACACCACCCAATGCAGTAAACCCAAGTTCATCACTGAGTTTTTCTTGGCGAGTCACAGGCGTGAAGTGAAATCCTGTGCCGTCAACGTCGGCAATAGCGAGATCAAGTTCGCGTACCAATTGCACGATGTTTTCGTCGCTCATTGCATTAGCAGTAGCAAACTGCCACCACATCATATTTTGACGAAAAGCAATGAAAGGATTTGGGTCATCGTCAATGAGCAGATTGTCTACTTCATCAATCAACAGAACATGATGGCGATCACCATTTTCATTGGGACAACGCCAAGGTGCAAAGGTATTCACTGGCACATGCATCGAGCACGTTGCGCAAGTCAAACCGCTCATTAATGTACGTCAGCCCTTTGCAACACGGGCGTTGAAATCAGTAATCATGTCATCCCAGATTGGCAAGTAGCGACGAAGCCCACGCCAGAAGGACTGATCGCGACGCGCTTCAAACAATTCAAAAGGCGTTCCTTGTTGCTCGACCCATGTGTAATAACCCAAGTTAAAAATCCGATTGCGATCACGTGCACTGAGATCAATCATGTCATCGGTGGTGATATCACCAAAATGTCGCTCGAATACTTCGGCAGCATCGGCGGCTGTCATTTCTCCATGAAAGCGCTTATGCAAAGTCGTGACTCGCGAACTTGGATACAAAGCGCCACCATCTGTGGCCACCGTCAAAACTGCTTGATCGGGCCCGAGATTGAGCAACTTTGATGTCTTGATGGCAGCCAAAGTGTTGCAAATTGACGAGAAACCAAAGTGCGAGAGAGCCTCAATGAGTTCTGCCGATAAACCTTTTTTCTCAGCCAAATAGGCCCGACCCGCTGGCGTATTAAACAGCACGTCCAATTCGTCCGTAGCACGATCACTAATGCCACAGACAACATCGCTATTGGTGATGTTGTGAATCAGAGGAATGTGCTTGTCGCCGATTCCCTGAATGTTGTGTTCGCCAAAACCATTCTCCAACATTGTTGGGCATTCAAGGGCTTCCACAGAGACAATGCGCGCACCGTAATCATCTTTCAATCGATCACCAGCAGCGATCGTGCCCGCCGAACCAGTCGCTGATGTGAACGCCGCCAAGGTAATGTCGCGGCCGGCTTTTTTCATCTCGTCGCGCACTGTTTCAAAGACATGACCAAACGCACGACCAGTTACTTCGTAGTGCCCAAGGTGATTAGAGAACTCACAGAACTGATTAAAAATAAAGTTGACGGGGTCTTTGTCGAGTTCATTACAAGCGTCGTAAATCTCTTTGACATTGCTTTCGGTGCCAACAGTCTTGATGACATCCTCGGCAGGGTTGGCACACCATTTGTCAAGCCAATCAAAACGTTCTTGGCTCATTCCAGCAGGAAGAATCGCCACGCCGCGACAACCCATGATGCGACTAATCGCCACGCCGCCACGGGCGTAGTTGCCAGTTGATGGCCAGATAGCGCGGTGATATGTGGGATCAAACTGACCGGTCACAAGACGTGGCGCGAGGCAGGAATACGCCGCCAAAACCTTGTGCGCAGTGATCATCGGGAAACGGTCACCAAAAACGACGATGATCGGATTGGCAACTCCCGTCAACGAGGACGGCAGCACCACATGATCAGGAACGCTGACACGATGACCTGCGAGGTCGTTATACCAATGCACACGCCAGAGGTTGCGGGCGTCTGGGCCTTGAGGGTTGGCATCACCGACAATCGAAGCGTCAAATGAAGATGGATCTGCCAACTGGGCAAATGTCGGCAGCACAATGCCCTGTTCGCGAAAGCGGGCGACCGTGTTGGATAAGGCAGCAGAGTCCACGACCCGATCAGCTAAGCCAAACTGATTTTCCAGGGCTTGGGTGGTTTGCTCACTTACGGAAACTTGTGTCACCTTTACAGTTTGTCAAATAAATCGACAAACAGGTGGAGTGTGGTGCGGTTTTACCCGACACTTGTCACTTATTTAGCCTTCGATGATCTCCGCGACCTGCATCACAGGTGTGATGTTGGTGTAATTCGCCACATCGGCCATCACTTCGCCTGTCAAAGGTGAACCCATAGCCCCCTGAAATGCACCCAGCGAGTCAAAAACGAAGTGCACAGCAGCTACATAAGGGCCATCAACTCCCCGATCGATCTGTGAACTGAGGGGATTCCAGGCCTTGGCACATAAGGGCACATGGGTAGTGCGGTAGTAATCGTGGTCGAAGGTACTGGCTTCGCTGGACGGGTAAAACACGGAGACTTTGATCATGGGCAAACCTTAGCCCCTGCGCCGATAGCGTTCCTACCGCTAACACGGCTTTGCGGGCGTGGCGAAACTGGCAGACGCGCAGGATTTAGGTTCCTGTTCCGAAAGGAGTGTGGGTTCAAGTCCCTCCGCCCGCACTAGAACTAGAGCATGACTTTTCACGCGACCACTGGTATTGGATCAACGATCCAGGATCTACCGACACCGGCGTTGGTCCTTGACCAGTCACGATTTGATTCCAATGTTGCGATCGTGTCCGCCGTTCGGCCAGGTTTGACTCTGCGACCTCATGTGAAAGCCCACAAGTGCAGCACTTTGGCCCAGCGATTGGCATCTCAAGGCCACACATCTTTCACTTGTGCCACTCCCCGCGAAGTGATCGGCATGGTGCACGCCGGTCTCGGTTCGGACTTATTGCTTGCCAACGAAACCGTGGATCAGCAGCGCTTGTCGGAGATGGCCTCGCTACTTGATCAGGCGCGCATCACAGTGGCTATTGATTCACAGATCACCGCCACGCTGGCCGCACAAGCCGGAATTCGCGATGTGCTGATTGACATCAACGTCGGGCTACCGCGCTGTGGCGTTGCGCCGGCGGGTGCATCTGCTCTTGCAAACTTTGCTGTATCTCACGGACTCAATGTGCGCGGCGTGATGGGATACGAAGGACATCTGATGACAGTTGCCGATCGTTCCGAACAACAAGCCAAAGTTCGTTCAGCGATGGAAATACTGGTCAATTGTTTTGATGAGGTGCGCTCTGCGAGCGGCCCAGATTGTTCAATTATTTCTGCCGGCGGCACAGGAACATTCGATCTTTACGACACGGCCGACCCAGTACTTGGTCGAATCACTGAGATTCAGGCCGGAAGTTACGCGTTGATGGATTCGCACTATGGGGCGCTGGATCTACCTTTTCAACAAGCCCTTTACGTGCTGGGCACGGTGATTTCTGTGAGTGACTCATGGGCCGTCATCGACGTCGGATTGAAATCACTCGGAATGGACCACGGCAACCCGACGATTGACGGAGCCAGTGTGTGGTTCTGCAGCGACGAACACACCACGTTCTCGATGAAAGATGCTGCACCACTGCCCAATGTGGGAGATCGCATTTTTGTTCAGCCCGCGCACATAGATCCGACTATCGCTATGCACGACATGATCTATCTCAGTAATGGACTCACTGCAACATCTGCAGTCATCGATAGTTGGCCAGTCGATCTACGCGGTTGGTGATGCCATCACGCCTGCAATGCGCGGGCCAATAGACGAAAAGCTTTACCCCGATGTGATAGTTCGTTCTTTTCTTCATCGCTCATCTCAGAAAATGTTCGCTGATCGCCAACAAACATTCCCGGAGCTGGAACGAACAGCGGGTCAAAGCCAAAACCGCGGGCTCCGCGTTCACTCAAGGCGATATATCCATCGCAGCGACCTTCAACAATCACTTCAGATCCATCCGGATAACAGACGATCACGACAGTCAAAAAATAAGCGCTGCGTTGCTCAATTGATGCACACCCGCGATTATCAAGCGCCTGCAATAACTTCATTCGATTAGTGGCATACGGTGATGTTGCGTGCTCTGGCCAATCGGCGGCATAGCGCGCAGTGCGAACTCCCAATTCACCTGGCAATGCATCAACGAACAAACCGGTGTCATCTGCCACCGCAGCTTGAGCAGTGACATCACAAATGGCTTGTGCTTTCAATCGGGCGTTGCCCACCAATGTGTCAGCATTTTCTTCGACATCGGCGATATCGGCTGGGCGAGGCAATAAACGAGCAATCCCGTGTAACAATTGCTCAATTTCGTAGACCTTATCCGGGTTAGCCGAAGCACATACCAGGGTTGGCAGATTCAATGGACGATCAATCACTTGGGTCGGCGAGAAGGCTGATCTGTCAGTAGTTCTGCCTGCAGATCAAAAATTTGCGTCAATCCATTTTCTGCGAGCCCCAATAATGAGTCAAGTTCACTGCGACTAAAAGCCATCCCTTCGGCAGTGCCTTGAACCTCCACAAAGCGATTGAGAGTGCTCCCCTTTTCACGCAACATCACGACGTTCATATCAACTTCGGCGGTGCTGTCTTCGACATACGGCAGGTCAATCACGGGAGTCCCGTTGACAATGCCGACGCTGATCGCGGCGCACAGTGAAGTCAACGGATGCTGACCAATGACACCATTTTGCACGAGGCGGCTTAAGGCATCATGCAAGGCTAAGTAGCCACCACAAATGCTGGCAGTGCGCGTTCCTCCATCGGCCTGTAAAACATCGCAGTCAACGACAACTTGACGCTCGCCGAGGAGACCCATATCGCACGAGGCCCGCAAACTACGACCGATCAGACGCTGGATTTCTACGGTGCGTCCGCTCTGCTTTCCCTTGGCTGCTTCGCGATCAACACGATCAGGAGATGAGCCTGGCAACATTGAATATTCGGCTGTCACCCAACCTTTGCCGCTGCCTTTCATCCAACGTGGCACGTCTTCATCAATGCTCGCGGTGCACAGCACGCGTGTACGTCCAAAGGACACCAACACACTGCCCGCTGACATCTCGGTGAAATCGCGTTCAAAAGTAATCGGACGGAATTCATCGTGATGTCGACCATCAAATCGGGTACCTGGGTTGCTCATGATTCATCTGTCTTTCTGTTCCATATGTTGACATTTGTTAATTCGGGACCCAGTAAACGGGTACCTAGTTCCTTAAACCATGCCACATCTCCACTTGACATGAACTGATGTTGACCACTCGCTCCGGTATCCGGCTTCAACATTGCGGCTTGACCCAACTGATCGCGTAACGCAAAAGCTGTTTCATCGGCCGAGGATACCAAGGTCACATGCGAGCCTAAGACGTCGGATATCACTCGCGCCAAGTATGGATAGTGAGTGCAGCCAAGTAGCAATGCATCAACATCGGCTTCAAGTATCGGTGCTAATAAACGTTGCGCCAAAATGGTGACATCTGGACCTGTTGTTCGCCCGCGTTCAACAAACTCCACGAAACCAGGACATGGCGCGCTGACCAACTGAACTGTTGAGCCGAGTGACGTTCGAGCCACAGCGCGGTCATATGCACCCGAGCCAATGGTCCCCATCGTGCCGATCACTCCCACGCGTCCCGATCGAGTAGCGCGGACAAGGGACTGTGCGCCTGGTTCGATAACTCCGATCACAGGAACCATCACACCAGCGGCGGCCAGTTCGGCTTCAAGTTCGTGCACTGGCAACGCAGCCGCCGCGGTATTGCACGCCACCACGATGGCCTTGGCATGGTGATCCTTCACCAAACTCCAAGCCAACTCTCGGGCGTACGCCCGCACATCTTCAGGCTTCTTGTCACCGTACGGGTAGCGACCCGTATCGCCGATATACACGAGGTCTTCGCTCGGCAAGAGGTCAATAACGGCGCGGGCAACGGTCAGACCACCAAAGCCCGAGTCAAACATGCCAATGGGTCCATCGGTGGTGCTTGGCACCTGATGACCGAGATCTTTGCCTGCACTCACATCCCCTACGCTACGCGGTTTGGTGGTGAACAAGAGATCACTCAAGTCACAGGACTACGGTCAATGTATGGCTATGTATCGACACATTGTTTTGTTTAACTGGAAACCCGACATCCCAGCAGGTCACATCGAGCGGACCATTGAGGCTCTCGGCGAACTGCGCCCCAAGATCCCACAGATTCGCACATATGAATATGGAGCCAACGTGGGCATCAACCCGGGCACATATGATTTCGCAGTCACGGCCGTCTTCAACAACATTGATGACTACATTGCGTATCGCGATCATCCAGATCACAAAGAGTTCATTGCCGAGTTCACTGCTCCATTTGTGGCGACTCGCGCTTCCATTCAGTTTGAAATCTAAAACCCTTGCTCGCCGCCACGCTTCTCGCTCTCGGAGCTGCAGTTCTGCATGCTGGATGGAATCTCAAGATCAAGCAGTCGGGTGACCGCTGGCTGGCGCTGTGGGGACTCTTTGTTGCTGGCGGGTTGATTGGTCTGCCCTATGCATTCATCGCCACATTGCAGGGAGACCTCGGACTCGCTGCATGGGGTTGGGCGACAGCGAGTGGCGCAGTGCACGCCTTCTACATTGGGCGCCTGGCGCGTACATACGAGATCGCTGACTTCAGCGTGACATATCCGATTGCCCGAGGTGGTGGAGCATTAGTCGCCGCGATCGGTGGAGTCTTTTTTCTTGATGATCACTTATCGCCACTTTCGATTCTCGGCATCATCATCGTGGTCGCCGGACTGGTCATACTTTCTGGTCAGGTTGATTGGAATCATGTGTGGCCGGCGCTGATCGTTGCCAGTCTCATTGGGGCCTACACCGTGATTGACAGCAAAGGGTCACGATCAACAGTTGGCAGTGCGTACGCCATGGCGATCTTTGTCACTGGCGGAATCGGTACGACCATTCAGGGTCTCTATCGACGTCGATGGTCAGAGATGAAAGCCAGTGTGCCCACGCTTTGGCGACAATATTTCTTCACTGGATTGGCATCACTGATCACCTATTGGATGGTGTTATTGGCTGTGCGTCGCGCGCCGGTTGGCTATGTGACTGCTCTACGCGAATCAAGTGTGGTCTTTGCTACGTTCATCGGCTGGAAGGTACTGAAAGAAGACAGTGGGCTGCGACGAATTCTCTCGTCGATACTTGTTGTCGGTGGGCTCGTGACACTGGTGCTCGGTCGTTGACCATTGACTATTAGGGAGATCAGTTCTCAGACATACAGATGATCAAGCGCTGTCACCGACTCAATAGTCCATGTCCGCCCGCACAGGCCATCGTCAAGCCAGTCACGTACGACCAAGGTTGCGACGACGTCATCTTCGTTATATTGCAAAAGACGATCGCGCATTTCTTGGCGTTCGTTTGCATCGGCTGAGTTCATTGCCTTTTCAAACCACAAGATTGAGTTGTCCCCACCTGCGTCCTCGCTATGCCAAGAAAAGTCAGCTAACGGAGCAATTTTTTTCAGACCTAAGCCGTCCGTTGGCCAAACAAATCTGTCAACAGTCTTTTTAAGATCAACCCAAAATTCGCTCGTCACAAACTCCTGAATCTGATCAAGTGTTGGCATCCCCGCGAGATTCGCATGCCGAGTTGCGACCTCATTCATTTTATTTTCTTCAGCATTCGTATAACAGTAGAAGCGAACACTGTTGCCATTTTTGTGACCCCAGTCAATTAACTCATGCATCCATTTCCAGAGCAATATGAATTGCCGACCTTCTTCAAACTCGTCAAGTCCGTCAAAAGTGTGAAACGGCCGATAGCCAGGCTGAACAAGAGCAGAAGCTGTTGCGACATCACGATGATCAGTGAGATAGGTCCCCCACAAATAGACAATCTCAGCATTCTCCATATCAACGTCGACCTCAATATCTCCGCGCGAAAGGCTTGACAAAGGATCGTTCCGTTCCGAATATGGACGCCTATCGCCCCGAAGGCGCACGCGTGCTCCGTCAATACTTGAGACCAAGCGGGTAAAAGGCTTTATCAACAATGCCGCGGAATTCAATGTCAGGAGATCTCCAACTGCAGTGATGCCGACTGATTCAAGATATGCAGGCCCATTTTTCTTTTTTCCCGTGAGCACCGTGACAGGTTCACTCGGATGTGAGTAAGCCTGCGCCGAGGCAACCAATTCTGCCAAATCAATATTGTTGGCTTTCGATCCGACCATCAGTTGTGCTGTCCGTAGATCCACAGCAGCAAGTTCCTCCATCGTCACGATGTCGGCCGCTCCAAGCGAGTAGACGTTATCCAGAGTGACTCCAGCGACTAGCGACACATGTTTGATCGCATCTAACTCTTCATAACACACATTGCTCCACGTACATTGGGCGCAATTGCCGTGCAGGATTGGTTCTGTTAAACGAAGTTCTGCCTTTTGTTTGAGAACAATACTGATCGCCTGCCAGCGAAAAGACCATTCCAGATTGGATATCTCTAGCGCCGAACGTTGTTTCGTCTCTTGAGTGATCGGATCAGGATGTTTCCACATCGGCTCATCAAGTTGTCGCCACAAGAGAATTCCATCTCGATCAAAAATGCCAGCAAGTGGATCGGTTGAGCCCGCATGTCCAAGATCGCTCAACATCTGCCAATAGTGAGCCAACTGTAATGAATCATTTTTGTCGGGCGTTCCCTTGCCTACCTCAGTGAGAACGCATGACTCCCACCATGGATCATCAATTGACCCGACGTTCCATTCTTTAGGTTTAGCCGACCCATCAAGTGCGGAATGAAACTTCACATCAACAGGAAGATACTCCCACTTTCCCTCTGCATTTTTCTTCTCTCCCACACGAACCAAAATGTCTGGACGCCCAGATCGTCCGTTCACGGTTGATAGTTGCGATCCCAGGATCAACCGTTCACCTTTATGCATTGCCAAAGTTGTTTGCTGACCAAGATCGCCTCCGCTGTCGGGAGACAACCTCGTGACGCCATGCGCTCGTTCAAGAAGTGAGAAAATCTCATCTTCATGTTCAAGTCCTTGCTCAAATAGCATCTGTAAAAAAGCACTGGGTTCAGTCCGCGGCACATCCGCGTAGGCAGGATCACGATCGTTAACCACCCGATGGCCACAGTCATTGGTGAAGCGCCCGTCTCCGCTATCACCGGCAGGGATATTGATTTCTAGAGCAGCAGGATCAGACAATGAGGTTCCTTTGTTCGTGGTACAGCAAAAACTGACGGTGCATAGCGTGTCCTCGACCGACTAAATCTGCACAGCCGAGGGCTTGATCAGCCGAAGGCAGGTGGGAATCTAAAGTCTCTGAAATATGGTCACGAGTAACAAAGAAACATGCTGCTTCATGTCGCGAGGACATCACGCACAGACGACCGGTCTCAAGATCAAATCCAGATGGTGATGTCACGCCTGATAACGGGTGAACGGCGATCATGATTGGCTTTTCCAAGCCCTGCCATCGCTCCGGAGTCGTCACTCTAATTTTCTCGTATGACTTTTTGATTCCTACAAGGACATGCTGGATCGCAGTGTTCATTTGGTTATGAGTTGAGACAACACCTATGTCATTGATCGTTAACTGTCGTGGCTTGTCGCGCTCATGAGGTCCCGTTGAAATCTCACACTTGCGGTCCATCAGACGCTTCACAATGTCACCGACAAAAGCAGCCAATTCAAGATCGGTCCCTGACGCTGGCCCTGAAACTGGAGTTGGGTAGCCGATCATTGAAGTCGAATAAGGCTCTTTTGATTGCCACATCTGTTGGAGTGCCCGATCAACAGAATCATCTGCCAGCGTGTCAACCGCGACTTGTCGCGTCGGCCGAATAAAACGTTCACCTGGTTGGGCATCTGACTCAAATTTGAAGTCATAGAACCCATTGACCAAAGCTGTTGAATCGGCAGGGAGACGGCGACACACTGCTATCTCCAAAGCCAGTAAGTCATCAGCCAATTTGGGGTTTGCCAGAATGATCTGCGGAGTGGCGACGTGAGGCTGAAAATACGACGACTCCCATCGATCAACTTCAATACCAATAGTCGGAGGAATCTGTCCGGGATCACCAATCAATATGTAGCGCGGGGCGATGTGTCGCATCGGCAGGAAGTCAGCCCAGGCCATTTGCCATGCTTCATCAACAAAGAGCAAGTCAAACTGCCCATCCAGTTCGGATAAGCCAAACTTTGAGGCCGTTCCGACAACGATGCCCGAACGAACCGGAAGACCCGACGAGTGCTTCACCACACTCACCCGCTCATGCCCGTCCGAGGGAGCGTCGTAGCTCTTGCTGGAATACCGATAAACAGTTTGATCGGTAAAACGCTCAACAATTCGCTGGCAAATTTGATCGACCTGATTATTCGTTTGGGCAACAATGACTACTCGCAACTTGCTCTTGATAACAACTTCTAGCGATTCGATTAATGTGTAGGTCTTACCTGATCCAGGCGGCGCCTTCACAACGCATACAGCAAGGTCCCCACGAATGAATTCTTTGAGTGATTTAATCACCTTGCTCATTCATCATCACCTCCAGCAACTGGAACATCGTCGGCCTCGAAGGAGAAATAATCAAGAATGTCAAAGTCTGTTTCGGATTGTTTAGCGACTTTGTAGGAAAGTTTGACTACCAAATTTGCCGGGAAGTCCTCAAGTAAAATCAGTGTTTGACGTAACCATGATCGGTCACTAGGTGCCTCAGCTACAGGCCCGACTCCGGTTTTTCGCGACTTCCACCCTGGAATAAGAATTACTTCACGTGTCTCAGGATCAATGGAGACGATCGTCAAGGAACACTTGGGAATCCCAGCGATAGATAAAGTCCCACCAATTTTCAATGATGGCAACTCGGGATAATCATAGATAAAGGTCCAGGTAGATCCATTACCTGAAACGGCTTTCACTTTGCCGCGCAGCCCATGACCTCTCATCAATTCTTCATTCTGTAATTCACGGTCGCCATGGACCAAAAAATGGACGCGTTCTCTGTCTGCTGCTACCCGCTGATGGTAGGCGAATGATGCGGCACGCGCGTTTACATCTCCCCAGAGACCGGGCCAAAAGGGGCGCTCATCAATATTGCCAGACGATTCCCTCAATGCGTTATCGAACCACAACTTGGAAAACTTGTCGGTACCAATGCGTACAAGATCGGTCAAGCCAGAGTTATACGCGCGAGCATCCTGACGCAAAATCTCAATTGCGCTTTCCACCAATTGGTGGCGACGCTCCAACTCTGTTTGTAAAACCAGAGAGATTGCGACTGCGGTCTTTTTACCTTTACTCACGCGCTCATCCCACGCCGGCTCATTCCACTTTTCAACTAACGGACCTAATTGGCTGCGCTCTAATTCTGGATCGAGCATTGCGGCGACTGAAAGTTTCTCTGCCGCGTGAGCGGCCACTAGACGCGTCTGGCGCGTCCGCTGGCGACCCAACCAACCGAGTAAATAACCAAGATGGCCCTGCCGCACTGACGATCCAGGAAAAATATGAGCGATCTTCAAGGCATCAGATGCCACGATGACGGTCTGCTGTCCCGGTCTTTGTGATTCAACGAAGAGACAGTTGCACAGTTGCCCAAAGGCGCGTAGAACTTCGATCTCTGGGCGATCCCAAGTTGTTCGGGCATAGGCGAAAGCGATGGTGTGTAAAAGGTCAAGATGCGAACGACCCGGCACCCATATTTGGCGATGCCGATACATCATGGCTGTCTCATCGGTGTTCTCGGTGAAGTCGGGATGACCAAAGTGAATCAGGACTCGCTTCGCCACCTCAACCAAACTTGTTGCTACCAGATCACGGTTACGTGGATCCGCGACACTAAAGAACTCTGCTTCTTCGCCCATGAGACCGAGGGCTACACCCCACGGCAGGGACTCGCCTCCCATACGCACGAATGACAGGATCAATATTTCATCGTTGTCAGCGACATGAACGTTGATGACTTCACCGCGCGGAAGTGCGGAGCCCACGTGCCAAGCAGTGATGCGACGAATAGTTTCTAATTCGCCGCTCACGAAAAACCAACAATCGGGCTTTTCATCTGAGAGAGAAAATCACGTTCTGTCGAATTTTTAGCCTTGGCTCCATCAAGTAACTCATCAACGCGCGACAAACCCATGCCACCAAGAAATCGCTCAACCTCATCACCGAGTACTGCGCCGCTTCCATCGGCCATCGCACGATTGAAGCACGCTTCAGAGCGCTCACAAAATGATAAGCAAGCATCACTAAAGGCCACAGGCGCTTTCAATACTTCATTAATCATGTCCAGATCTTCTTCATCCTCACCCGCACCGATGATGTCTGGCATCCGTTCAGCGGACTCTCCCATCAACTCAAATCCGCGCTTGGCCCGCTCTGCTTGGAATCGCAGATCTTCACCCATTCTGATTCGCGGTTGATTCGAGCCCGGATACGTGAGAATCAGAAAGCCTTCATTACTCAAGGCAAGAGACGCACTCAAGCCAAGTTTTTCTAGAACTAGTTCAAGAGCGTGGACATACAGTCCCATCTGGGCACGGGCTTTGGCTAGATCGGATTTTGATGTGTAGCCGCCACGGTCGGGATATGTTTTGACTTCACCGACAGAGATAATGGCGCCTGAATCTTCCTCAGGATTGTCCTTGATGCATACGACATCGATGATCAGCGTCGCCTCGGGGAGCATGACACCTTTAGGAATTCGCAATGTCAGACTTGAGATAACGCCCCGAAAAGTTGATGTGTCCGCTAAAGATACGAGTAACTTTTCAGATTTCTTGATTGCCTCATCTAAATCAGCGAGGGGTCCCCCATTAGCTGAAGTACGAAAATCAAGAAATGACTTTTCGCTTTTTTTCAAGAGTCCAACTTTGTGCATTGATGCAAGAAGAACTTTTGCACCATCGCGGACAAGGCTGGATTCAAAATTGTTACCTCGAGCTAAAGCGAAAACCGATTGTCCTTCTTTGGGCGCCAGTGGATTCTCACGCCGAGCGACGGCCCCCATTTTGACGTTGTGCACCGCTGACACAAGATTCGCCCCGCACGCAGGATTTTGCACCCATTGTTCAAAACGTCGACGAGTATCTCGGCGAGATCCCGCAACTGATTTCTTGCTTTTTTCCATATTCACTGAACGAAACAGTACCGCAGGGGTGTGCACCCATAAATGAGGACGATCACACCATTTTGCGCATCACATTCGTGACATCCGCATTTCACTCACTGTTTTAGAAGTAAATGATCTTTTCGGCGCGGGTTTCTGCCTCATCCAAATCATCGGTGTAGGCCCCGGTTGAGAGATATTTCCAGCCACCATCGCAGACAATGAAAACAATCGTGCCTTCATCGATCTCACTGGCAACTTTGGCCACGCCAGCCAGTGCCGCGCCCGCCGAAATACCCGAGAAGATGCCGCATTCACGAACCATACGACGTGTCCATTCAATGGATTCACGCGGACGCACAACGCGCTTGCGATCGAGAATGTCAAAGCCGTGCCAGTTTTCAAACAACGGCGGGACATAACCCTCATCAAGATTTCGCAATCCTTCAACACTTTCACCCAGTGGTGGTTCAACGGCGATGATCTTGACCCCAGGCTTATTCTCTTTGAGATACCGACCCGTGCCCATCAAAGTTCCGCTGGTTCCGAGGCCCGCGACAAAGTGAGTGATCTCTGGGCAATCCCGCAAGATTTCCGGTCCAGTACCTTCGTAGTGGGCACGCGCATTGGCGTCGTTGGCGTACTGATACAAGAAACACCATTCGGGATTCTGCTTCGACATTTCAATGGCTCGCAAGACGGCTCCATTTGAACCTTCGGCGCCTGGAGTCAAAATCACTTCTGCACCAAAAATATCAAGCATCTGACGACGCTCGATTGACACGCTTGTCGGCATCAAAATCTTGATCGGATAGCCCCGCACCTGAGCGATGGCCGCCAAGGCAATACCCGTGTTCCCCGAGGATGGCTCGATGATGGTCTGACCTGGCAACAAGCGACCATTCTTTTCGGCATCTTCAATCATTGATTTAGCGATGCGGTCTTTCACCGAACCAAAGGGGTTTTGGTTCTCCAATTTCGCCAAAATGCGAACCTTGGGATTGGGCGACAAACAGCTGACGTCAACGAGTGGGGTGTTGCCAATGAGGTCAATCACACTCTCGAACGGAACCATACTCACCTCCATCATCGCCACCGCAGGGTGAATTCCCTACTAAGTCACTCGGGATTCTAATGAATCCTCGGGGAAATGAGAACACAAGCCTCAATTACCTCAGAATTTCGACTATGACCTCTGCGATCAGGTCTTTGACGATGCGATAGGTGCGCATTTCCGGCGTTTCCCTTTTCAGGGTGACAATCAAATAATGCCAATCGGGGTCGGGAGCGGCTGACACATCGGTCGCACTGGGGAAGGCCTCGGTATGGGTATGGCTGTGCATCACGCCCCTGATTTCAAGTCCGGCGTCCTCGGCTGTGCGTTCTGCCCGTAGGTGATCGACGGGGTCAATGGTGTAAATCCGCGCCGATTGCTCAATGTTGCGACAGGGGAAAAAACGCGTGATGCGGTTTGTGCCAGGCTCCCCCGCCATCAACCCACAGGCTTCAAGCGGATACTCGGCCACGGCCAAAACAGACATCGCCTCGTACACCTCAGGGGTGACGAAGAGTTCTTCACGGAGTGCATCACCAGTTGCTTCCACCCCCTGCAGGGTATCGCCCTGACGCCCAAGGCGTAGCCTGAAAGCACTATGTCCGCC
>WLTJ01000070.1 GCA_009705435.1 Actinomycetota bacterium
CGTTGGATCGCGCAAGGCATCAATTGGCAGGACCGCACCAGTTTGGTGAACGACAGACTTACCTTTGATACGGATGGTTATTGTGCTATTCCCAATGACGGTTGCAGTGTCAGCATCAAGATCAAAGATGACACCAGTGTGTTCGTCAACGCCGATGACATGAGCATCATCAGGCAGTTGATGTTCAAGCATGGATAAACGTCGCTCGCCTAAATAGCAAAAACGCGTGTCATGGTGCCCACCTTCGGCATTGTCGTAGTGCGGTATGACAGCCACATTGAGTCCCAGCTCGCTGAGGACGTTGAGACCCTCAAACCAACTTGGCTCACTTCCGACTTTGTAAATCTCGTAGACGGGAACTGTGTAGCGACCCAAAGTGAGCGCTGCGGCAGAAGCAAAGGTCACCGCTCCACCAGTGCGCATTTTCGAGCGCATGATTTCGGGAACTGTGGTCCCCGTCCATTGACGCAACGCGTATGTGGGACTTCCGGGTCCAGCGAAGACATAATCTGCCTGACGAATACGACTCAAACCTTGCTCAACCACAAGCGTGTCGGCCCCATGGATCTGTGTCAGCCCAGCGATTTCAATGTTGTAGCCCACGCTCTTACGGAAATACTCAACTGCCTTGGCCGCAAGTTCCGGCGCGTTTTCTTGGAAACCGTACGGCGTGTCAAGAACGACTGCCTTCGGTGTGCCTGGAAACCGAGCAATGAGTTCACGATGATGCTTCATCATCGTCGGCGCTGTTTCACCTGAACCCATGATTGTCAGAAGGCGTGGCAGGGAGGTCATGAGAAGAAACCATTCTGAATGTGAGTGACTAAAACTTCTGCGCAACGGTCGGGGAATTGTGCGTGGAGGTCGTGATGCGCGGGTCTGAACCAATGGACACATCCATTCGGCAGGTGCTCAAGAGCAAAGTTTATTGCTTGCTCTTTATTTGATGTCCAATTCACATCACCCGAATCAGCGGGCATGAAAAGAACTGGTCGGGAAATATTAGGAAACATCTGAGATGGTTGATGTAACCACAATTCTTTGAGGATCATCATGTGTCGTTCGAAGGTCAGCCACGGGCTAATCGTGCCATCATCATGAAAGGCAAAATTGCTGAGCGAACCGATGATTCCTGATTCCGGCCAGTCGGTGTTGGTGGAGCGAATTGCACTTTCCAATCGTCCACCACGCATGCCGGCCAATCGTGGGGGTTTCATTCGCTCGGCGCAATCTTTCCATTCGCTAAACAGTTGACCGATTTCGATCACTCCACCGTCAACGGGTACGCAGGCAAGAACGCGATCCGGATACTGATGCGCGGCGTGGACAACAATGTTGCCGCCCCATGACTGGCCCACGAAAATCGCACGCTCAATGTGCAGTTCGTCAAGAAGGGCGCAGAGGTCGTGGCATATCGTGTCAAAGTCGTACCCAGTATCAGGCTTGTCACTGTGACCGTGACCGCGTAGGTCAACGGCGACGCTGGCGAAGCCCTGAGAAGCGAGGGCTTCGCCAACGCCATCCCACATCCGAGCGTTCGAGGCCAGACCATGAATGAGCAAAAATATCGGGTGCGGGGTTGTCATGGGACCGCGGCGCAAAACCCGCAGATTGACATCAGGGGCCACGCGAATTTTCAACTCGGTGGCGTGCTTGACGGGGAATCGCTCGGGGGTTGGTGACATAACTTGTTCAGTCTGCCTCCTGCGAGTGACTAATGAGAGAGTCAAGGGCAAGCAATTGGGTTCCTCGGCGTGCCACGATAGGAGGGTGAGAGATTTTGACCCTGCCTCAGGCGCCACGGGAGATGACGACTTAGCAGCCAAAATTGCGCGGCTTGAAGAAATCATCCTTGATCTCAATCATGTTGTCGTGGCGTTTAGTGGCGGAGCGGACTCTGCTTTTGTGGCGGCTACGGCTCATCGGCTGTTAGGTACTGAACACGCCCACGCTGTGACGGCGGTATCTCCGAGCCTGGCTGGTGAAGAGGAGACTGATTGCCGGCGTCTAGCCGAGGAGTGGGGATTGCGTTGGACTCCGGTCCAGACCGCTGAAATGGAACGTGCCGCCTATCGCGCTAACGATGTTGATCGCTGTTATCACTGCAAGGCCGAACTCATGGACGTTGTCGGTCCGATCGCCGAACTTGAGCGGGCGACAGTGGTGTTAGGGGTCAATGTTGACGATTTAGCGGATCATCGACCAGGTCAGCGTGCGGCTCTTGAGCGTGGGGCAGTCTTCCCCTTAGTTCAGGCTGGTTTCACAAAAGAGGATGTTCGGCGCGCATCTCTGGCTATGGGGCTTCGTACATGGGATAAGCCGGCCGCTGCCTGTTTGGCAAGTCGAGTTCCGTATGGCACTCCAGTCAGTGTGGATATTTTGAGCAGAGTTGATCGTGCCGAATCGGCTCTGCACGGTTTGGGATTTCGCCAAGTTCGGGTGCGCCATTACGGCGAGACAGCGCGTATTGAAGTTGAGCAAAGTGTTCTCGATCAGGCGATAGCCAATCGGGTGGCGATTATTGAGGCTGTCAAGGATGCCGGGTATCGCTATGTCACTCTCGATCTTGAGGGCTTTCGCTCTGGAAATCTCAATGGAGCGATCGCAGACAGTTCGTCCAGCGCGCACTGACACTCGTAAGGTTGGCTAAGCGTTTTAGGACCAGGGCGATTGTCCGTGCATTCAAGGAGAAACTATGAAACTGTCAATGATGCTGAATTATGCCGGTGGCTTTCATGCCGCAGTGGACACAGTTGTCGAATACGAAAAAGCGGGACTGGACACAGTCTGGATCGCCGAGGCCTACAGTGCCGATGCCATCAGTCAGGTCGGGTACTTGGCTGCCAAGACCAGCAAAGTAGAGATTGGTACCGGCATCCTCAATGTGTATAGCCGGACACCTGCGTTGATGGCGATGACGGCTGCTGGTTGTGACTATGTCAGCAACGGTCGTTTTATTCTCGGTCTCGGTGCGAGTGGACCCCAGGTCGTTGAAGGTTTTCACGGCGTGCCATATGAGAAGCCAATGATGCGGATCAAGGAATACATTCAGGCCTGCCGCATGATTTGGGCACGCGAAGAGCCTTTTCATATGGATGGTGAAACGGTCAAGGTTCCTTTGCCTGCAGGTCAAGGTACTGGTCTCGGGCGTGCTCTGAAAATCATCAAGCCTGGCCAAGCAATTCGAAAAGACATTCCCATTTGGTGGGCCAGTCTGATGGGCTTAAGCGTGTCAGCAACTGCAGAAGTAGCCGATGGCTGGATGCCAATCTTCTTTGATCCTGATAAATATCAGCAGGTGTGGGGCGCTGACCTGAAAAAAGGTCTTGCCAAGCGAGACCCATCGTTGCCCCGTCTAGAAATTTCTGCTGGTGGAATGCTGGCCATTGACGAATCATTGACTGGTGACGCGCAAAAGAAAATTCTTGATTACAGCCGTCCAAATGCTGCCTTATATATCGGTGGCATGGGCGCTCGTGACAAAAACTTTTATAACACGATTTGCAAGAAATATGGCTACGAAAAAGAAGCCATTGAGATCCAGGATTTGTATCTCTCGGGCAAGAAGGAAGAAGCTGCAGCCGCTGTTCCTGGTGAGATGCTGGCGAACTCCAACCTTGTCGGACCAAAGAGTTTCATCAAGGAACGTATTGCTTCATTCAAGGAAGCTGGTGTCACCATGTTGTCAATCAACCCTGTCGGTCCAAACGCAATCGCGAACATTGAGACCCTGAAAGAGATGATCGGCTGATGGCTAGTTTTGGGGGAACAGTTGCTCCAGGTTGGGAAAAAGTTCGCCAAGCCTTTGTTGAGAACTTAGAAAACACTGAGGAAGTTGGAGCGGGCGTAGCGGTGTATCACCGTGGTCAAAAGGTTGTTGATTTATGGGGTGGAGCCTTTGATGAATCCGCTTCCCAGCCGTATACCCAGGACACACTGCAACTAGTTTTCTCCACGACCAAAGGCATCACCGCTATCGCCGTTGCGATCTGCGTTGAGCGCGGGTTGTTGTCTTACGATGAAAAGGTCAGCACCTACTGGCCTGAATTTGCGCAAGCTGGTAAAGGTGATGCCACGGTTGCGCAATTGTTGTCGCATCAGTGTGGTTTGTACACCGTTGACGGTGACATCTCTTTGGCGGAAGCTTTGGATTGGTCAACAATTACTTCACGACTTGCCGCTACCAAGCCTCGTTGGGAGATCGGTACAAATCACGGCTATCACGCACTGACTTACGGCTGGCTAGCTGGAGAATTGGTGCGCCGAGTTGATCCACAACATCGCAGTTTGGGAACTTTCGTCCAGCAAGAAATCGTGGGCAGGGTCGGTGGCGAATTGTGGATTGGATTGCCTGAAGCACAAGAGTCGCGTGTGTCGCCGATGATCGGTGGACTCAACTCAGTCCCTGAAGATATGGATCCGGCCGTCAAAGCAATGATGGAACAATTCATGGGACCGAACTCGCCAGGTGGGCAAGCACTGAGCCTGAACGGTGCTTTTGGAGTCGATGGAGCATTTAACCGTCGTGACGTTCACGCTGCTGAGATCCCTGCAGCTAACTGCATCACTAACGCTCCTTCATTGGCTCGTATTTACGCAGCAACTATTGGCGATGTAGATGGAGTGAGATTGTTGGCATCGGCGACCGTTGAAACGGCTCGCACATTGGTAACACCTGAAAATGAACCCGATGCATGTCTGATTATGCCAACCACTTTTGGTATGGGCTTTATGGTGCACGGGCCGTTCTCATTGTTCGGTGGACCGGGTTCGTTTGGCCATCCAGGTGCTGGTGGATCAGTTGCGTTCGCACTTCCTGAAAAGGAAATTGGTTTTGCCTATGTCATGAACAAGATGGCCACCAATCTCGCCAATGACTTTAGGGCTCAACGTTTGGCTGAAGCAGCAGTTGCGTGCGCAAGCGCTTCGTCGCGCGAATATAAATCACACTCGCAATTGCCGCAGCACAAGCGAACCCCGAGATGGCTTGACGTACTCCGAAGTATTCTGAGACGAGTCCGGCGAGCGCGCTCGTAAGTGACAACATCAATGTCACGAGCGCAAAGTCGCCGGCCAGAATTCGTCCACGAATATGGTCGGGTGAACGCAACTGCAAACCGTAACTGCTGAGCGTCCATTGAGCGCCCCCGCCTAAGTGTGCCAACATGACAAAAATTGCGGTCAACCACAGAGTGGGCATCCATGCGCCGACTAAGTAGAAGCCGCTAAATGCAAGGCTGGCAAAACCACAGATGAGAAGCACCTTGCCGAGTTGCCCGCGGGTGTAGCGCATGGCAATCAATGGGCCGAGTCCGGTGCCGACACCTCGAACACCGATCAGAAGCCCGCGTGCTGCGTCGCCTCCATGAAAGACATCCGAAGCCAATACTGCGAGTTGGCTAACGACCCCGGCACCGATGGCAAAGGTTGTCTTCGAAAAGATGAGCGCCATCAGTACGGGGTCTTGACGTGAATGAGTGATGGCCTCACGCATGTCAGCGATCGGGCGGATGCGCTGTCGTTGTGTTTGGGGATCCCGCTCTTGTTGCATTGGAGTTTTGATGCGAGAAAAAAGGATTGCCGCTACTGCAAACGAAACTGCGTTAGCGATAAACGCTGCGTCACGGCCGAAGACCGACGCAAAGACGCCGCCGATGGCCGCTCCAACGGCAAGCATGATGCCCCAGGTCGAACCAAGCAGAGAATTTGCGATTGCTAGTTCGTTATCGTCGCGAGCAATGTTTGGGATTGAAGCTTCGGTGGCTGGGCTGATGACGGCGGCAAGGGCAGAAATTGTGCTTTGAGCAAGGAAAGCCAACCAAACAGTGTCATTGCCAACAAATAGAAGACCAAAGGCCGCAACGACCTGAATGATGGAGACAAAAACCAGAATTCGGCGGCGGTCAAAACGATCAGCCATGGAACCTGCAATGGGGGACGCAAGAAATGAGGGCAATGAAAACGCTACGACAACTAATGAAACTAAAAACTTAGATCCAGTGAGGTCGTCAACTAATCCGATAATTGCGACAAAACTGAACCAGTCTCCGAGATATGAAATGACTTGTGCCATAAAGACACGGCGCATATCTGCATTGGTCTTGAGCATTTTCCACATCGCTCTACCACCCTATTCGTCACGAACGGTAGGTGAGGGTGTTGGTGGCTATGCGCTAATTGACTTTGCTGATGACTTCATCGCCGTAGCGCGCGAGCGCATCAGCAGTATCGCGGTAGAACAAGAACGAGGGCACGATCACTCGTGCGACTCCGATATCAGTTAAGCCTTTAACTTCGTTGAGGGCGTTTGGGCCAATAGCCCCGTTGCCACCCGTCGTCATTTCAATTGCATCGGGATCACGGCCACATTGACGTGCTGTATCGCGGGCGATATCAAATGAACGTGACAATTGTTCGTGTGTTCCTTTGCCAGGGAAGAAACCATCGCCCAAGCGCCCTGCGCGTCGCGCTGCGAGATCGGTATGTCCGCCAATGTGAATGGGAATCATGCCGTTGACTGGTTGAGGGCGCATGATGCACTCATCAAAGTTGGTGTACTCACTATGGTGACTGGCTTTTTCTTGGGTCCACAGAGAGCGCATCGCAGCGACGTAGTCGTCGTTGCGCTTACCGCGATCGGCGAATGGTACGCCAATCGCGTCAAATTCCTCTTCGAGCCAACCGACTCCGATACCGAGCAACATACGACCTTTGGAAAGATGATCAAGGGTTGCGATCTCTTTAGCTAAGACAACTGGATTGCGTTGGGGCAAAATCAAAATGCCAGTTGCCAATTTAATTGTTCGAGTAGCCGCGGCCACAAAGGACAACCAGATCAGCGGATCTGGGATGGGTGATTCTTCTCCACCTGGCATTTTGCCCGATGCATCGTAGGGATAAGGCGAGTCATAGTTAGATGGAACCACAACATGTTCAACGGTCCATAATGATTCAAAGCCGGCAGCCTCGGCTGCTTGGGCCATGACAATCGCTTTGTCGGGATTGCTGAAGGGGCCAGTATTGGAAAAGGCAATGGCAAATTTCACGAAGTGGCTCCTAGTTAGTTGCGCATCAGGTCAAGAAGCGGTTGAAGAATCATTGCGTATCGCGTCGGGTTTGCGAGATTCGCGCTAGCAGTCACGAGCACCTCCGCATCAGCCTGGGTGATGATGTCCCACGTGGCCGTCGTCCAGGTTCGCTCGTCGCCGACGATCACTCCTTCAACGGCGTATGTGCCGACACGCCGCGCCGAAACGAGTGAAGCGAAGTCAGTTGAGGGTTGCTCGTTGCTGACTTGTACGAGTACCAGATCACCTTCGTTGAGCATTGACCAGTCCGGAGGCTGGGGGGAATCATCTGTCGGCATTGTGGCCATCACAATGGTGAATTCCATAGCGGCATCTTTATGGTCATGTAACTCAATGAATTCTGGAAGTTGCTGCATCTCCATCATGGCCATGCGCTTGGGATAAAAAGCGACTGCCACACGGTCCCAAGAAATAGCGTCTCCTGAAATTTGATGGATCACGTTGGATACGAAAAACACCCGTCCACCAACGTCGGCTAGGGGACCAGTGGGGTTATACAAGAGGTCGGCATCCGCGCCACTGATGGACAGATCGCGACCGTCTTGATAATCAGCGATCGGGCGATACTTCATGAGGTTGAGGGCCCACATTGGTTTGTCGTTTGGATCAGCAAACCAGGTGCTGA
>WLTJ01000071.1 GCA_009705435.1 Actinomycetota bacterium
AGCGCATATTCGCGTCCCTGGTATTGACGATCTTGCAGTACGACAGTTGCGCGAGTCGGCACGTCAGCAGGGTGCTCTTGGTTTCTTGAACTTGTTCTCTGGTGGAGCATTTTCTTCGTTCGCGATTTTCGCCTTAGGCATCATGCCGTACATCACATCGAGCATCATCATGCAGGTGTTGACGGTCGTCATTCCCAAACTTGAAGAATGGCAACAAGAGGGTGCAACAGGGCAGCGCAAAATTACGCAATGGACTCGTTATGTGGCCATGGCAATCGCGCTATTGCAGGCTGCTGGTTTGACATTTATTTTTGGCCAAGGTCGTGGTTCGGCATTCTTCACTGCGTCTCGTAACGCTCCAGACATTGTGCTGCTGCCTGATGGCATGTGGCCTCGTGGCCTGCTGGTGATTCTTTCACTCGTCGCCGGTACAGCTCTGTTGATGTGGATGGGCGAATTGATCAGTCAGCGCGGTATCGGTAACGGTATGAGCATTTTGATTTTCGCATCTGTGGTGAGTTCATTGCCCTTTAGTTATTACTCAATTCTGCAAAGTAAGAAGTGGGTTGTTTTCGGTATTTTGATTGCCATCTCAATCGGCATTTTGATTGCAGTAGTTCGTGTTGAACTTGGACAGCGTCGCATACCTGTGCAGTTTGCGAAGCGAGTAGTCGGGCGTCGCCAGTACGGTGGACAAAGTACTTACATTCCGTTGAAGGTCAATCAGGCGGGCATCGTGCCGATTATTTTCGCAAGTTCCGTGATGTTGTTGCCCGTATTACTCACCAACATCATTGGTTCAGATACTGGTTGGCGACGCACAGTGACTGTATGGGTGGATCGCAACTTGGTGTCTTCACAAGGATTGTTATACATCGTCTCGTTTGCTTTGTTGATCGTTGCCTTCGCGTACTTCTATAACTCGATTGCCTTCGATCCGATTCGTCAAGCGGATCAGATTCGTCGTCAAGGTGGATTCATTCCTGGAATCCGTCCCGGACCGCAGACCGAGCGTTACTTGGGCAAGGTCGTGAACCGGATTACATTGCCAGGCGCATTATTCGTTGCATTCATTGCGATTTTGCCGTACATCGTGTTGTGGGTGGGTGACGTTCAGTCGTTCCCCTTTGCCGGTACGACGGTGCTCATTGCCGTGGGTGTTGCTCTTGATTTGATGCGACAAGTAGACAGTCAACTGATGTTGCGCAATTACGAGGGATTTCTGAAGTGATGTCGACGCAGCTTTGGTTGCTGCGGCTGGGCTAAGTCATGACCGCGGGCGTACGGCTGATCATCATGGGTCGCCAAGGAGCGGGTAAGGGCACGCAGTGTCAACGTATTTCGCGACATTTTGTCGTTCCACATATCTCAACAGGTGAAATTTTGCGTGCCGCCGTTCGTGAAGGTACCGAGATTGGCAAGATGGCCAAACAGGTGATCGAGGCTGGGCGTTTAGTAGGTGATGAGATCATGATTGAAATCATTCGCGAGCGGCTGGAGCAAGATGATGCGCGCACCCGTGGGTATATCTTGGACGGTTTTCCACGAACTGTGGCTCAGGCTGTGGCCCTTGACGGTATTGCAGCGGAGCGACCTATCCACGTCGTGCTTGATCTTGACGTGCCTCGCGATTTAGTTATTCAACGCATTTCCTCTCGGCGAGCATGCCGCGATTGTGGAACGAACTATGTCGCCACCGGTCAAAAGAGGGACCCCTGGACCTGCGATTCTTGTGGGGGAGACGTTGTTATTCGTGATGATGACACCCCTGAGAGCATTAGTCAGCGTTTGGATCTCTATGAAAGCCAAACCGCTCCACTGCTTGAGTTCTACGGTCGGGATTCTCGTTTGGTTGTTATTGACGGTTCAAAAGGACCTGACGAGGTTTTCGACTCATTGACGGCTGCTATCGATTTTGCCCGAAAGAGCGACTAGATGGGTTCTGTGGATAACTTGGCAGCGGTCTGTGACGCCGAAAGGTACGGCCTGATTGCCCAACTTGATGACTTGGGCTGGGCTATGTTGAACGCTCACAAAGACTCTCAACTTTCCTGCCTCGGGCGATTGGTTGGTGTAAGTCTCGGCGGTAGCATTGCCACTCGGCCCAATGGCCAATCCTGTACGTATCCTCGTGATGCATCGCAGTTTGCAATGTCCGCCCTGTTAGGAGTCAGTTCTGTCGAAGCCCAAAGACGATGCCATCTTGCTAGAAGGCACGATTCTCGAATCCCTACCGAACGCAATGTTTCGGGTGGAGTTAGAGAACGGCCACAAAGTGTTGGCTCATATCTCCGGAAAGATGCGAATGAATTACATTCGTATTCTCCCCGGCGACAAAGTGCAAGTAGAACTCACCCCATATGACCTCACACGAGGTCGCATTACCTATCGCTATAAGTGAATGACATCCATCTAACGAAAAAGAAGTGAGATGACCATGAAGGTCAAACCGAGTGTAAAAAAAATCTGCGAGAAGTGCAAAGTGATCCGTCGGCATGGCCGCGTCATGGTCATCTGCGAGAACCCGCGTCACAAGCAGCGTCAAGGCTGAGAAGAGAATAAGGAAACAGCATGGCCCGTATTTCTGGAGTAGACATCCCACGCGAAAAGCGTTTGGAGATTTCTCTTACCTACATTTTTGGCATCGGTAAACCGACTGCTCAAAGAATGTGTGCCGATCTTGGCATCAGTCCAAACACTCGCGTTCGTGATCTCACCGACGAAGAAGTCAACAAACTTCGTGGATGGGTTGATCAGAATGTCACTGTTGAAGGTGACCTTCGTCGTGAAGTGCAGACTGATATCAAGCGCAAGATCGAGATTGGTTGCCTCCAAGGAATCCGTCATCGCAAGGGTCTACCCGTACGCGGTCAACGCAGTAAAACCAACGCTCGTACCCGTAAGGGACCAAAGCGCACAGTTGCTAACAAGAAGAAGGCAGTGAGGAAGTAATCATGGCCAAGCCAAAGCCAGGCGGTCGCCGCCCCCGTAAGCGTGAGCGTAAAAATATCAGCGTTGGTGTGTGTCACATCAAGTGCTCGTTTAACAACACCATCGTCAGCATCTCCGACACCGAAGGCAATGTGCTTTCGTGGGCGTCTGGCGGCGGCGTTGGGTTCAAAGGTTCTCGTAAGAGCACTCCATTCGCAGCACAGATGGCTGCTGAGAAGGCTGCTAAGGCTGCTTTCGAACAAGGTATGCGTCGTGTTGAAGTTCACGCTAAGGGCCCAGGCTCTGGACGTGACACAGCGATTCGTTCGTTGCAGAACACTGGTATTGAAGTGACCGGAATTAAAGATGTCACGCCGGTGCCTCACAATGGGTGCAAGTTGCCCAAGCGGAAAAGGAACTAAGCGATGGCCCGTTACACCGGACCCAAGGTGCGTTTGTCGCGCCGTCTCAACACCAATATTTTCGAAAACGAAAAAGGTCGTAAAGCCCTTGAGCGTCGTCCATTCCCGCCAGGTCAGCACGGTCGCACGCGTCGTCGCTCAGCAGGCAGCGAATACTTGGCCCAACTCCAGGAAAAGCAGAAGGCGAAGTACATCTACGGTGTGCTTGAGCGTCAGTTCCGCAAGACCTATGACGAAGCCAACCGCCTTCAGGGACCAACTGGTGAGAACCTCTTGCGTCTTCTCGAATTGCGCCTCGACAATGTGGTTTTCCGTGCCGGCTTTGCCAGCACCCGCCCCCAGGCTCGCCAATTCGTCAGCCACGGCTTGATTTTGGTGAATGGCAAGCGTCTTGACATCCCAAGTGCTCGCGTTAAGAAGGGTGATGTCATCACTTTGGCCATAAAAGCCCGAGAAATGATCGTTATTCAGCACAACGTGGATACCCTTGACCGTTCATTAGTGGGTTGGCTCGAAGGCGCAGATGGTGGCAAGCAAGTCACTGTTCGCAATGAACCAGCCCGCGAGAACATAGATGTACCAGTACGTGAACAGCTCATCGTTGAGCTTTACTCTAAGTAATTCCACCACCCCGACGAACGGAAGAGACAAATGCTCGTCATCCAGCGCCCCACAGTCGAAGCAATCGGCGAACCAAAAGATAACCGTCAGAGTTTTTCTGTCGGTCCTCTCGAACCCGGCTTCGGCCACACCATAGGTAACTCGCTTCGCCGCGTGTTGCTGTCCTCCATCCCCGGAGCCGCCATTACGACGGTGAAGTTCGAAGAGGCCCTCCACGAGTTTGACACCATTGCTGGTGTTACCGAGGACGTCACTGACATCATCCTCAACCTCAAAGACATCGTGCTGACTTCTCTCTCCGATGAGCCTGTCAGTATTCGTGTTGATGTGCGTGGTGAGGCAATCGTGACCGCTGGCGATATTCAGTGTCCAGCCGATGTAGAGATTTTGAATAAAGATCTCGTCATCGCCCATGTCAACTCAAAGGGCCGTCTTGCACTTGACCTCACCGTCGAGCAGGGTCGTGGTTATAACTCAAGTGACCGTGAGCGCGACTCAAGCGTTCGCACCATTGGTGTCATTCCAATAGATGCGATCTTCTCGCCAGTACGCCGCGTCATGTTTGACGTAGTACCGACACGAGTTGAGCAGTCAACCAACTACGACAAGTTGGTGATTGATATTGAGACTGATGGAACGACCACACCACGTGATGCACTCGCTTCTGCTGGCGCAACACTGCGTTCATTGGTTGATCTCGTGGCTAACTTGTCCGAAGAAGTCAAGGGACTTGAACTCGGTGAAGTGATTTTGGCTGGTTCATCTAGCCCAGATCTCGACATCGCCATTGAAGACCTCGATCTTTCAGAGCGTCCTCGCAACTGTTTGAAGCGCGCCCAGGTCAACACCATTGGCGAACTTCTCAGCAAGAACGAAGATGACTTGTTGAACATCACAAACTTTGGCCAGAAGAGCCTCGACGAAGTCAAGCAAAAGCTTGATGAGCGTGGCCTCACACTTCGCGGCTGAGCCGACGAACGTTTAACGAAGGAAACAGAACATGCCCGCAACCCCACGCCGTGCCAGAAACTTTGGTGGTAGCTCACAGCACCAAAGGTTGATGATGGCTAACCTCACTGCTTCATTGATTGCAGCCGAGGCCATTGAGACCACTGAAGCTAAAGCTAAGGCACTTCGCCCCATCGCTGAAAAACTCATCACTAAAGCCAAGAAGGCCCAAGATGGTGACGCTACAAGTATCCACCGCATCCGTCAGATCCAGGGTTACCTCGGTGACAAGGAAATGACCCACAAGTTGGTCGCTGAAGTTGCGCCTCGCTACCTTGAGCGCAATGGTGGCTATTTGCGTATTCTCAAACTCGGCCCGCGTCAGGGTGACAACGCCCCGATGGCACGTATTGAACTCGTCTGACGAGTTCTTCACTGCAAGTTAAAACTTTATGAGTACTTCCGAGCCCGCCACCAGGCGGGCTCGTTTGTTGGTGGCATACGAGGGTTCGTACTTCAACGGCTTCGCAGTCAACGAGGGTGTGCGCACGATTGCCGGAGTGATCGGGGATGCTCTCTCGCTGATTTCACGTTTCCCAGTACACATCACAGGAGCCGGTCGTACTGACGCAGGGGTTCACGGTTGGGGACAGGTCATTAGTTGTGACCTCCCGGTCGATATTGATCTTGAGCATTTGCCGCGTCGCTTGACAAAAATGTGTGCGCCTGGAATCGTTGTCAGATCCGCCGAATGGGCTGTCGAGGATTTTCACGCCCGTTTCTCTGCGCAGTGGCGGCACTATCGCTATACGGTGCTCAATGACCCAGTGGCTGACCCTTTTTTGGCAGCCAGCGCATGGCATGTGCCTGAGCGCTTGGATGTGCAATTGATGTATTTGGCCTGTGATCCGCTAATTGGCGAGCACGATTTTTCAGCTTTTTGCCGTAAGCCCAAACCCGTTGAGAACGAACCCACCCCCAGCATGTTTCGCCTTGTTACTCAGGCTCAGTGGAGTGAACAGGTAAGCGAACGAGGATCTCGGCTCTTGCGATTTGAGATTCGGGCTAATGCGTTTTGCCACCAAATGGTGCGTTCCATCGTGGGGACCTTGGTCGATGTGGGGCTAGGTAAAATCACCCCTGGGTCGATGTCGGCTATTTTGCACTCCCGAGTTCGCACTGAGGCTGGTCAAGTTGCCCCTGCCCACGGCTTATGCCTGTGGGAAGTTGGGTATCTTGAGCAGATATTTGAGTGATCTCCCCGTCGTTTTTACGCGTAATGCTCGTATCATTTAGCAGTCCCTGCAGGCTAAGTAGCGTCAGGCACCTTTTCTGAAAGAAGTATCTATGAGCACTTATTCGCCAAAAGCCAGCGAGATCTCTCGTGAGTGGCACGTTGTTGATGCTGAGGGCATGATCCTCGGTCGTCTATGCACCGAAGTCGCACGTTTGTTGCGCGGTAAGCACAAGCCGACTTTTGCTCCGCACATGGACTCAGGTGATCATGTAGTGATCATCAACGCCGACAAGATTGTCTTGACATCGGGTAAGGCTGAGAGTCGCATGGTGCATAACTACTCTGGTTACCCCGGTGGTTTGAAGAGTGAAGCATTCGGCAAATTATTAGCTCGCCGTCCCGACGAAGCAATTCGCGGATCAGTGCGTGGCATGTTACCTAAAGGTCCGCTTGGTCGTCAGATGATCAAGAAGCTCAAGGTTTATTCCGGCGCACAACATCCTCATGGCGCACAGAATCCAAAAACAACTACATTCGCACACGCTAAAGCTCGCTGAGCAGACGATCCAAGGACAACACAATGACGAAGCCTCTTACTCAGACAACTGGTCGCCGCAAGGAAGCCGTAGCCCGCGTGCGCGTGCGCCCAGGCACTGGCACTCATACTGTGAACGGCAAGCCGCTCAACGTGTACTTCTGCACCGCCACTCAGCAGAACGCTGCTGTTGAAGCCTTGCGTGTCACGAACACGACAGAACAATATGACGTCGACGCAACCATTCATGGTGGTGGCGTTACTGGTCAGTCAGGTGCAATGCGCATGGGTCTGGCTCGTTCGCTCGTTGAACTTGATCCCGATGCTCGTGGTGCTCTTAAAAAGGCCGGCTTACTGACCCGCGATTCACGTCGTAAGGAAAGCAAGAAGTACGGTCTGCGCAAGGCCCGTAAAGCCGGTCAGTACACGAAGCGCTGATCGCAGCTATTCATGTCGGGCGCCAACAATTCGCCCTTTGTTTATCCCACTTTTGGCACTGACGGTGTTCGTGGTGTGGCGATATCTGAAATTACTCCCGAATATGTGCTGGCCCTTGGTCGTGCCGTCGCTCGTGTGCTGGGCTCTTCGCGTCTAGTCATTGCCCGTGATCCGCGAGTTTCAGGTCCGGTTTTGGAATCTGCTTTTTCTGCTGGGGCTGCTGCACAGGGTGTCCGCGTTGAACAACTTGGAGTTTTACCGACTCCAGCAGTAGCGATGATTTCGGCGCATGAAAATGTTCCAGGTGTGGTGGTCACTGCCTCACATAACAAGTTTTCTGATAACGGTATTAAAGTTTTTGCCGCCGGTGGGCGCAAGCTCACTGATGCCGATGAGAAGCGCATTGAAGCTGAGTTGCATTTTCTTCTCAGTCAAGAATCTGATGCG
>WLTJ01000072.1 GCA_009705435.1 Actinomycetota bacterium
ATCAATTGCCGCTTCCATTGCTTGGGCAACATCGGCGTTGATGGCGTTACGCGCATCTGGACGGTTAAGGGTGATAATTCCGACGCGGCCGTCGGTGCTGTAGGTAACGATGTCGCTCATACCATTGACCGTAGTAGCACCAGAGGTGCCCTGACTAACTGTCAGTCAACTGTGGGTTCGATTACGGCGTCTTCGACTGCTTCAGCAACCACTGGGGCCTGCTCATTTTCGATGACGGCGTCTTCGACGGCTGACATAACCGGCGTCTCAGGTGCCACTTCTGTTGCTTCAAGCACAGGCGATGGGGCAGTAGCGAGAGGAGTTGTAGGCGGCTTTGGAGGCAGCTTTTTGGTGGGTGGGCGCACAGCACGCAAAGGCTTCGGTGTGTGGCTTGAAGCTGTCAATTCGACGCCCAAAGCGAGAGCGATTTGCGGAATGAGGGCGCTTAATCGTTGAACCGTTTTGGTCAACTCAACTGAAAGTACTTCAGGCTTCGAAGTAACAATAATTAGTGAACGAATCGGAGCGAAGGCAACGGCTTCCAAAACAGCAATCCAACGCTCGTTGGGTGCATCTGAAACCAAACTTAATGAGGTGGCCACTGCCAATCGACGTCCCAATTCGTCGGGAAATATGGCTCCGGCTTTGGGTGGCTGTCCAGAGAGTTTGAGGGCTCGAACGATACGCCCCACGCCAAGCGACGCTTCAATGTCTTGCAACCAGTTCTGGTAGTCCTGTTCGGCGCGAGCAGTTAAACCACTGCGCAATTCGGCGATGAGTTCGCGACAGTTTTCTGATCGCTCGATTAATGGATCAGATGCTGCAGAGACAACGCTCCGAAGATCTCCAAGATCGAGTTCGGCCAAATCACGCTTGGCAGATTGTGCTCGGTCAAGCCATTCCGCTACTCGTAGGCGGGGGAGAAGATTCTCCGCCATCTGTACAACGGCTTGTTCTGGCATGATTGGTTTGCCTTGCTCGGCTAAGGCGAGATTGGCGTCCTTGATGCGTTGACGCACTGTCTGCATTCCTTGCAGAGCCAACTCAGCAATTGAACGCTGCTCTTCGGGCAGTTCGCTCAGGACAGCTTTACGATTGACGTTGAGTGGCTTGAGACGTTTGGCGCGGGGACGCTGAGGCAACTCAGGTGGCGCTTCAAAATGTGGGCGACGTGGAGTACGTGTCTTATCGGTCGCTGTTGATGGCGCACCATCGCGGCGCGGTCGGCGATCTGGGCCAGTGCCTGTTCGTGCACCGTCACGCGCACCATCACGACTAGGACGATCGCCACGTGCAGGACGATCGCGTCGATCGCCACGATCGCTTTTTTCTTTTCGCGCGAGCTGCTGAGTAACCGCTTCAAATGGCTTGTCATTTCCTTTGAGGGTAATCGTCTCTACTTTGTCAACCTTGATGCGGCCTTGTACAACACCCAAGATAGTGATGCCGTCAATATTGAAGTCGGCCTCCACTTTCAGTACATCACCTGTTTTTGATTCCTGTGGAAGGACGCTTGGTTGCAAAATGCCTTTGGGCTCGCGTGCGCCTGCAGCGCGCCACGTCCAAGTACCATCGGAGCGCAAACTTGTTAACTCAATTTCAATCCTTCGAGACATGGGAAGCAACCCTATCGGGAAGGATGAACAGTGCCATAGGGTCGGCGAAAGTGCTAATTTTCATTCGTGCCGATTTACGCCTTGGGTGAACGTTCCCCAACGATTCATCCCGATGCTTATGTGCACCCGGATGCAGTGATCATAGGATCAGTCACCATTGGGGCTCATAGTTCAATATGGCCGGGGGCAGTTCTGCGGGGAGACGACGGGGACATCATTATCGGTGAACGGACGTCAATTCAAGACGGTTCGGTGCTGCACACCACTCATGTTTTTCCGACAATTGTTGGCAACGATTGCGTGATCGGTCATATCGTTCATCTTGAGGGATGCACGATCGAAGATGGTTCGCTGGTGGGTAACGGTTCGATTGTGATGCACCGTGTCATCGTGCGTTCTGGAGCAGTGGTGGCCGCCAATGCGGTTCTTCTGAATGGGCTTGAAGTTCCTAGTGGGGCCCTTGCTGTTGGAGTCCCTGCGGTGATCAAATTAGATAAAGCTCGTCCAGCAGAGATCGCTATGGGTGCTGCCTCCTATGTTGCGCGGGCAGCGATCTACAAAGAAAAACTACGGAGACTCGATTAAGAGCATGGCTCTGTCGATTATCGTCTCGACGACTGCGGAGCAGGTTGAGTTAGTGAGTGATGTGCTGTGGTCGCTTGGTGTTGTGGCGATTGAAGAACACTGGGATACAGATCACGAAGTGCGTTTACAGACATCGCTCGGCAACGATCGGGAAGTCGTGAGGCAAGTCTTAGATTCTTTATCGTGGTCGGCGACATGGACCTTTTGCGAAGTTGATGAAAACGTGGGTGATCATTGGCGAGCGTTTGCCAAACCTGTGCTTGTTGGAAAACGTCTCGTGATCGCTCCTCATTGGTCATCTGCAGAGCAGATTGATGAGGTCCTGAGTGCGGTGGATAATTCGCAAGAGGCGCTGATTATCACGATTGAGCCGGGCAGTACCTTCGGCATGGGTGATCATCCGACCACGATGGCGAGTTTGTTAGCAATCGAAAAATACTTAGTGTCGGGCGATGAAGTCATTGACGTTGGCTGTGGTAGCGGTGTTCTTGGAATCGCCTCTGTGCTTCTCGGAGCGCGTCGCGCCATAGGAGTCGATATCAGTCCTGCGTCTATTGAAGTTTCGTGTGCCAACGCCGAGAGCAATGGGGTTGCTGATCGATGGAGCGTGAGCACAGATGCGCTTGAGCAGATTGGCTCGTCAGCAAGGATTGTTGTAGCGAATATTTTGGCTCCAGCACTCATCGAACTGAGTGAACAATTGCGACGACTTGTCAATCCCGGTGGATTCTTAATTATCAGCGGAGTTTTGACGCAAAACTATGCACATGTGGCTGAGGCGCTTCGTCCGTTACGAGAAGTTGATCGCATTGACCTCGAGCAATGGTCTGCAGTCATTTTCGCTCATGAGTGAAAACAATGGGCTTTTAGTTGACTAAATAATCAATCTCAGAGAGTGTCGGCAGTGAAGTCACGGCGCCATGTTTGGTGGCAGCCAATGCACCTGCTGCCGACGCCCGCCGAGCGGCAGCAGTGATATCTAATCCGGAAGCGAGAGCACATGCCAAGGCGCCGCATGCCGCATCGCCAGCGCCTGTTGTGTCAATAGCCCGAACTGCAAATGGGGGAATTTGTTGTTCGCCGTCAGCAGTGATGATTTTGATTCCGCGCGCGCCCAAGGTGATGACAACAATCGATACCCCGGCATCTATCAGCGCTGATGCACCACCAAGAAGCGCCACCTCATGTTGATTGGGCATGATGACATCGCATAATTGTAAAATTGAACGATTGAGTTGGCTTGCTGGGGCCGGGTTAAGAATTGTTCGCGCTCCACCGATTTTGGCGATTGCTAATGCTGATTCAACAGAGGCGAGTGGGATCTCTAATTGGCACAAAAGAACCCTCGAGTGCAGCAAGATATCGCGGTGAGCCTCAATCACGCTGAGCGAAAGCTTCGCATTTGCGCCCGGCACGACAACGATTGAATTTTCTCCATGCGCGTCAACGTTGATTAATGCCCGTCCCGTGGGGTCATCGTCATCAGTGACGTAGGCGGCGATTCCTTCTTGAATCATCAAGCGATGCAGTGTGTCACCTGCGTTGTCTTTGCCAAGGCAAGTAATGAAAGCGGTGTCGGCACCAGAGCGGCGACTTGCCACGGCCTGATTGAGGCCTTTGCCACCTGGAAATTCCGCAAAGCGCGTACCGAGAACCGTTTCGCCTGGTACTGGGAGACGCTCAACTGTGGCGACTAGGTCAAGGTTGGAACTTCCCACGACGACGACATCATAGGAATGCGACCCATTGCTCATGGTTCTAGTGAACCATCTGGCGGTGGCGTTAGCACGTGTTTACAGTGAAAGCGATCGTTCTGTCATAGCAACGAGTTCTAAATTTCAGCCGACGTTAGCGCGAATGCCGATCGGGGCAATCAATCGATAGCCCGCTTGATGTCGCTCATCTTCGCTCTCGCCACCCCATAGTCCGTACTCATGATTGTCCCGTGCAAATGTGCGACACATGTCTTGGACATCGCAACTGGCGCAGACTATGCGAGCCATGGATTCACGACGTTCGCGCGCTTGAGGGCGTTCGGCGGTTGTCGGGAAGAACAGGTGAGTCATGCCACGACACGCACCGACATCCATCCAGTCATCTTCGGTCTGCTGACGATGATTTAAAAATTCGGTATAAGCCACAAGTTCCCCCGAGATTCATCTATTTGACCCTAGAAAATTTCCCCAGATGCGGCGAAACTTCCGCGACAACATGATCACTTTAGACTTAAGTAATCATTGAGTCAATAAAAATCTCAGTGAATGAAGTGGCGGATTCCTGACACAAAATGATCAAGATCCGCAGGACGAGTGTCCCAGGCGGTCATCCATCGGACCTGGTGGGCATGCGCGTCCCAATCATAGAAAAAGGACCATTCACGTAAGGACTCAATCTGCTCGGGAGGCAGGACGGGGAAAATGCTATTCACCACGGGTGGCTGATCCAGGAGCACCCCAGGGAGGTGGCGTGTCTGCTCGAATAGTTGAGTTGCCATGGCATTGGCGTGAGCTGCGTTTTTGAGCCACAGGTCATCGTCTAAGAGGGCCAAAAATTGCGCCGAGATGAAGCGCACCTTCGAGGGGAGTTGGGTGACTTGTTTCTGCACAAAGGGTGCTGAACGGGCCAAGTCACGATTGAGATAAATGACTGCCTCGCCGTACATGATTCCGTTTTTGGTTCCGCCGAAGGAAATGACATCAACTCCGGCGTCAATGGTGAAGGAACGTAATGCTTCTTGATTGCCGCCTAAGGCTGCTGTGGCATTGGCGATTCGTGCACCATCGAGATGAACGGTCATGCCCATTGAGTGTGCCGCGTCGCAAAGATTGGCAATCTCGGTGGGGGAGTACAGGGTTCCCCATTCGCTGCTTTGAGTGAGTGATAAAACGCTGGGTTGAACGTGATGCACTACTCCCAAGGCATGTGCTTGAGAACGCACTTGATCGGGGGTGATTTTTCCGCCTGTCGATGGAAGGTCAATCAGTTTTGCTCCGAGGATCCGCTCGGGGGCACCGGTCTCATCGACATTGATGTGTGCTGAATCGCTACAGATCACTGCCCCAGCGGGGGAGAGCATCGTGGCCAGCGCCAAGACATTGGCACCCGTGCCATTCCACACCATGAAGGTCTCAACCTGTTGTCCAAAAAGATCGCTGAAAGCGGAGCAAGCCTGCGCGGTCCAGGGGTCGTCACCGTACGCAGTGGCGTGAGCAGCGTTGGCCTGATTGAGAGCCTCCATGACGACCGGATGCACTGTGGCGTTGTTGTCACTGGCGAAGCGATATTCCGGGGCAGGGGGAATTACGTGCGAACTCATCTTGCGAGTCTGCCGAAATAAATCAAGATGTGCGCAATTCACCTCACATGAATCGATTCTGTGGAATAATTTCGTCATGACGAAATTACCGATAGGGGTACGGGGGCGGGCAGTGGATGCTTCGCGATGTCGTTGGTGTCGCCGGGTTCTGCCTGAGCAATCTGGGGCTGGGCGTAAGAGGGTCTTTTGTTGTCAACCATGTCGGCAATGGGATTGGGTGGCACGTCAGCGAGCCCGTGAACTGAAAATCAGCGAAGATGAATTGGTCATTGCTCGGGCGGTGATTGATTCGCTCTATGACGATCTCTATGTTTTGGCTTGTGCGGTCGACGACACTGAGCGTGAAATGAAAGCAGGCAAGCCGACGGTACGCAGCATGACTGAGGCTTTGGAGTGGATGATGGAGGCTGCGAGGCCTCTACGGGATCGAACTTTGACACCCCAAGACAAGTAAAACAACGAGAATACTTCGCCCATAATAATCGTTATGACACATACAACTGGGAAAAGGTAAATCCGCTTCGGATCGGATATCCCCTGCTTATGTCTCAGTTGACGTCAATGAGATCAACGATGAAGATCAAAGTTTCGTTACCTTTGATCACTCCACCTGCACCTCGGCTGCCATAACCAAGTTCTGGCGGAATCGTCAACTGGCGGCGACCGCCAACTTTCATTCCGGCCACACCTTGGTCCCAACCACCGATGACTTCGCTGGCTCCGAGGCGAAACGAGAAGGTCTCATGTCGGTCCCACGAGGCGTCGAATTCTTGGCCAGTGCTCCAGGCGACGCCGACATAATGCATCACTGGACGACAACCCGAGGTTGCCTCTTTGCCACTGCCGACAGTGATGTCATCGATGATCAAAGAGGTCGGTGGATCACCGGCTGGGACGGTGATAGTTGGCTTTGCTAGTTCAGAGGACATGTCAGTGATGCTATTGGGTGGGGGTCTTTTTGGGACGCATATATGTCCCTTGAGCGACCGCTACGGGCTTGGACTCGTCGTCGGTATAGGCCACAACAGAACCAACAATGGAACGTGATCCAATGCTGTTGAGGGTGGCCCGAGCACGGAGTACCTCTCCCCTTGCCGGACGGAGAAAGCGAATCGACATTTCGCTGGTGAGTGTCATCGGCTCCATTCCCGTTGCGGAGAGGGCCGCATAAAAAAGGGCAGCATCACAGATGCTGAAGACTGTTGGTCCACTAATAATTTTTCCAGGTCGCAAGGAAGCGGCGCTTGGATACATCACCGCTACCGCCATGGCGAAATTCATCACTTCGCAAGCGTTTTGATTTCCCCCAAATGCGCCGCCGATGAAAGCGTTCATTTCTTCGACAGAGACTAAAGATGGTGATGAATAATCGATCATTACTTAACCGTAGTCAAGGCACAGCTCTTTTTCTTGCCTAGAGTTCTAGATTGTGGATGCTGTCGCTCAAGAAGTTTTACGCCAGGTTGCAGAGATAGGTGTTAAGGACCTGAACTGGAAACAGGGTCGGGCTTTTTCACTTGCCTATTACGCGGGTGCTGATGTGCAAGAAGTTGCGGATCAAGCTCTAGCAATGTACGCCTCAACTAACGGATTAAACGCAGATGCTTTCCCGAGTCTGAAAAAGTTTCAGAGTGAAGTCGTGCAGATGGTGAGTGCTTGGGTGCATGGTGGAGATCAAGCTGCTGGATTCATGACCAGTGGAGGCACGGAAAGCATTCTCTTGGCAGTTAAAGGGGCTCGGGAGCGAGGTCGTCAGGAAAAAGGAATCAGCACTCCAAATGTTGTGTTACCGACATCTGCGCATGCTGCTTTCGAGAAAGCCTGCTACTACTTTGGCTTGGAGAGCAGGCGAGTTGCGGTTGATGGACAGTGGCGCGCCAATGTCACAGCAATGCGCTCCGCTATTGATAGCAATACGGTTTTGTTGGTCGGTTCGGCTCCGCAGTATCCGCAGGGTGTCATTGACCCAATCGGAGAGATCGCTGCTCTTGGATTAAGTATGGACATCAACGTTCATGTTGACGCC
>WLTJ01000073.1 GCA_009705435.1 Actinomycetota bacterium
CAAAATACAACTTGGGCACGGGTCCGATTGTGGTGATGCCTGCCATCACACACCCCCACAAGGGGCACCATTTCTTACTGAATGTTATGAAAAAGTTTTGGGCCCAAGAGGGAATCCGTTTGGTATTGATTGGAGGCGAAGGACTTGCTGAAGAATCGGTTCAGCAACGCTTGTCTGAAGATATTTTGTCGCAAAGTGTTCGTAAGTTGGGACGAGTCAGCAACGCTGATCGTGATGGGCTACTGAAAATGGCTGAGGCCTTAATTTTTCCCAGTGAATACGAAGGCTTTGGTGCACCCGTTGTCGAAGCGATGGCTTTGGGTGTGCCAGTTATCAGTAGCGATCGAGCCTGTTTGCCCGAGGTTATTGGCAACGCTGGGTTGGTGCTTGGGCTAGATGAAGAGGCATGGGCAGGGGCATTACAGGTAGTCCAGGATCAGCGCAGCGAGTTCATTGCTCGTGGCTTGGAACGTGCGAAACTTTTCACCTCAGAAATTTCTGGTCAAGCCTTGGCCGCGGCGTATCGCAGGATGATCTCATGAAGGTGACCGCGAATTCCTTGAAGATTTTGATTCTGTGTCCCCACTTCGCCCCCGACACGGCCCCTACGGGAGTGATCATGGATCGCATTGTTCATGAACTCAGCGAACTGGGTCACGAGATTCATGTCGTCACATCTCTTCCGTGGTATCGCCGCCATCAGGTTGACGTCGGTTGGGAGAACACCTCATGGCGCAGGCGCACGCAGGTCATGGATTGGGGTTCAGTGGTGCGACTCAACCCCTTTGCTGGGTCTGATAAGCGCAACCTTTGGCGCCGTGCTCTTGGCTTCGCTGGATTCTCCGTTCTCGCAGTCGCTGCGGGCATTCGCGCAGGTCGAGGACGACGAGTCGATGTGATCGTTGCAATGTCACCACCATTGACGCTTGGTCTCTGTGCTCGACTCGTGGGGATCTGTCGCCGTGCACCAGTGATTTTCAACATTCAAGATGTCTTTCCCGATGCCGCGATTGAAACAGGAGCGATGTCAAACCCGCTCGTTATCACGGTATCCCGACTCTTAGAAAAAGTTTCCTATCGCTCAAGTCATTTGATCACCGTTCTCTCTGACGATCTGCAAGCAAATGTACTGGCCAAGATTCCAGCAAGAGATGCTGACAAGGTCGTGGTGATTCCGAACTTCGTTGACACAGAGATGATCCAACCGTTGGATCGCCATACTGCCTATCGATCCGAACTTGGTATCGGTGAACAGCAGATCGTGATGTATGCCGGCAATGTTGGTTTCTCGCAATCATTACATTTGCTGCTTGACGCAGCGCGCGAGTTACCTGATGTCGCTTTTGTGATCAACGGTGATGGCTCGGCGCGCAAGTCTTTGGAGATAGATGCTGAGGGTTTGCAGAATATTCTCTTCGCTGACTTTCAACCTGCTGAGCGCTTGGCTGAGGTATTGGCAACTGCCGATGTCCACGTCGTTGCCTTGCGACAAGGCTTGGGCAAAGTCAGCGTGCCCTCAAAGACATATTCGATCATGGCTGCTGGAAGACCGATCGTGGCCGCCATTGACGCTGGTACACAGGTCCCCAGACTCATAGAGCAGGCAGATTGCGGGGTGGTCGTGCCCCCAGATGACAGTGCAGCTTTCGTTGTGGCACTTCAAACAGTCCTCGGTGACACACAACGTATGGCCGAGATGGGTCACCGAGCACGCATTTTTGTTGAATCCCAAGCCTCACCCCAAGTCGTGGCGCATCGCTATGTGGACCTGATGAGGGGACTACAAGCGAGGTAGTGACGCAGAAGGGTGCTCTTTGGCGGTAGCATTTCTCCCTCGTGGGCAAGGCATCATCATCCAAAAAAGTCGCTCGGTTAGCTCAAAAGGGCAAAGGGCGAAAAGTTCGTTTTCAAGGTGGGACTTTGTTCCCCGCGTTAGTTGTCGCTTTGGCTGTGGCGGGTACCGCATTGATTATCTATTCGCGAGAGTCGATTCCTAATCTCAATACTCCACCCACTGTCGAGGATCACTGGCACGCCTCCTACGGTTTTTATGCATGTGATGAGTGGTTGCCTGATTTGGCTGGCAACAAAGAAGAACAAAGCACAGATGGTCAACTTGTCAATAATGAGTTTCGACGCACCGGAATTCATAGTCACGAAGACGGGGTCATTCACTGGCATCCGTTCTCGTCTGAGTCCACTGGACGCAATGCAAAGTTGGGTGTCTTCCTCGATGTTTATGGCATCAAGTTGGGCAACGACAAACTTGAGATGCCCGAAGATCAGGGCTCAGCGGTCTACGAAGAGGGTACGACGAAGTGCACCGACAAGGATGGAAAGTCCGTTGACGGAGAGCTCGTTGTCTACGCATTTAATGCCTACGACACGCCAACTGATTTGACCACCTACATAACAGATTTCTCGGATATCCGTCTCAAGCAAGACGGCATGGCTTTCACCATCGTCTTTGCCCCAGCAGGCGAGAATCCTGGACTTCCACCATCGGCGGCCTCTTTGCCTGAATTAGGCGCTGCAGACGGCGGCACAACTGGTCAAACTACTTCCACGATTGCTGGGGCTACGACTGTTCCGGGTGCTACCACGATTGCCGGTGCCTCCACTGTTCCGGGTGTCACTACTGTTCCGTCAACTGCGACAACTTCCACTGTTGTGGACACTTCCGAACCGACGACGACAGCCGGCTGATGCGCGCGGTGGTGTTGGTTGGCGGGTTTGGTACTCGTTTACGCCCACTGACATTGACAATTCCTAAGCCGATGTTGCCCGTGGGTCATCGACCCATTGTCGAGAACGTGATTCGTATGTTGGCCGTTGCTGGCATCGAAGAAGTTGTTCTTGGTCTTGGTTTCAAACCTGAACCATTCGTCGAAGCGTTTCCAGATGGTGTGTGTGCGGGGATTCCACTGCACTATGCAGTCGAGCCAGAGCCCCTCGATACTGCGGGGGCGATTCGATTTGCTGCCGAACACGCAGGGATCAACGAAACCTTCGTTGTTGTCAATGGCGATGTCTTGACTGACCTTGATGTTTCTGCACTGATCGCTTTTCACAAAGAACGTGGTGCCCAAGCCACAATGCATCTCACCCCAGTTGACGACCCTTCTGCTTATGGGGTGGCCGTGATTGACGATCAGGGACGAGTGCAACGCTTCGTTGAAAAGCCGGCACTCGGTACAGCGCCGAGCAATCTCATCAATGCTGGCACTTACGTTGTAGAACCTTCGGTTCTGCAACGTATTCCAACGGGTCGCAAGGTTTCCATTGAACGAGAAATTTTTCCGCTGATTGTTGCAGACGGCGGCCTGTACGCCATGGCAACCAACGACTACTGGATTGATGCGGGTCGACCAGAACCTTATTTGCAAGCCAATCTGGACATGATTGACGCTGTTCGTCGTTCGGCCTCGGCCCCTGCGATCGAGCCTGGTGCCAAAGTTGATCCGTCAGCCCTCGTCCACCACAGTCTGGTATCGGCTGGGGCTCTCGTTGAAGCAGGAGCCGACATTAAAGATTCAGTTATTTTGGCGGGGGCGATCATTCGCCAAGGTGCAGTCGTGCATGGTTCAATCGTGATGGGCGAAGTCGGAAATGGAGCCTCGATCACTGACACCATGGTGGGTGCAACCGGCAACGTCGTTCCAGGTGTCACACTTGTGCATGCCCTTGTCCCAGATCCTGCTCTACTCTAAGGCGCAATAATGACGCCATCTGCGGGCGTGGCTGACCACATGACCGTGATGGTCGTGGGTGGTGCTGGATTTTTTGGTTCCCATGTGGTGGATCGCTTCTTGGCTGATGGATCAAGTGTTGATGTAGTTGACGATCTCTCAACTGGATCGTTATCAAATTTGTCCTCTGCTCGTTCTTCGGCAACTGAGGGGGCATTACGAATCCACACTGTGGATGCGACTATTGCCGAGTTTGCTGAGATCGTTCGCTCAACGCGGCCCGATGTGTTGTTCGTGAGTGCGCTGCTTAATGGGATTTCTGCTGAAGGTGCATCTGCTGTCAAATCTTTTGCTCTGGCTGCTTCAGTTCTGAACGCCGCATTGAAGGCGCGAGTCAGCAAAGTTGTTGTAACGCTTCCAGCGGCAGTGCTGTATGGCGATGTGGCCGCCCGCGATTTACCAATCAAAGAAGATCGACAGCACTATCCAGTTGGTATCAACGGGGTCGTAGCACAGGCGATCATTGAACTTCTTGAAATGTATCGTCGTGATCATGGCATTGAATTTACAGTTTTAGCCCTAGCAACTATTTATGGTCCGCGCCAGAAGCCACAAAATAATGTTGTCTCGCGATTCATTCAGGCACATCATTCTTCGGAGTTACCGGTGATCCATGGTGATGGGAAACAAACTCGAGATTTCTTGTATGTTGATGATGCTGTTGACGCGGCATCTCGGGCCTGTACAAAGGGTGATGGCTTATTGCTTCATGTGGGAAGCGGGCAACAAACAAGCATCAAAGATCTGTGGGCATTAATCGGTGAGAACTCACCGGCAACGATGGATGCCAAAGCGAATCGTGGGGTGCAACGAATGTCGCTCTCGGGATCGCGTGCCAGATTGCATCTTGGGTGGACGCCTTGGACAAGCCTGAGCGATGGTTTGAGCGCTACCACTCAAGCAGTAAAACGGCCATAACTTTCAGCGAAAGAGGTCCTCTTGGGGCGGTCGAACAATTTCCCTCATCGAGGATTCGCGCATCCACAGAGGATCTAAGCCGCGAACCACTGCCACTGGAACTCCGTTAGATTTCCCCATCACTAATTCGGCGGCGCACGCAACTTCGTCGGCGATGCACACCTCGGTCACTTGCATCATGCGTCCGAGGGCATCTGGTGTGCCACGTAGGTCTAATACTGCAGCAACTCCAGCGACACCAATGGCTACATCGGTGAGTCCTTTGCGCCATGGGCGACCAAAAGTGTCCGAGACAATGATCCCGACGGAGACCCCAAGCTTTGCGCGAATGATGTCGCGTATTCGGCGTGCTGAACGGTCACTATCAACCGGCAATAACGCAGCCCACCCGCGTTCAACGTTCGAGAGGTCGATCCCACTATTGGCGCAGATGAAACCATGTTCGGTTTCAGTAATGATCAGATCGCCTCGTCGGCGTACGACGCGTACGCCTTCTTGTTCAACTAAAACTTTGTGTGAAAGCGGATCATCGGGGTCAATCTGGACCATGCGCCCCTCGGCCTTGGAGACAATTTTTTGAGTGACGACAAGAACATCACCATCTTGTAGCGGTCCATTGGGTGCATTTCTACAGGCCTCAACAATGACATCGCCGAGTTGGTCCCCAGGGACAATTTCCCCAATACCAGTAACCGCCCAAGCACTGATTCTTTGTTGTGTTGACTCTTGGCTCATGATGTTCTCCTTAACGAACCGCACTGAGTACGACGCGGGCGAGGGATTGAGTGATTTCTGGTGTTCGCATGATGGTGTCGGTGACGAGACATCGTAAACCCTCGCGCTCCACAGCAGTTTGTAGATGGGCATCTTGTTCGTCAATGACCAGGGTCGCACATATGGGAGCGTAGAGTCTGGCCACGCCGACGACAGATGCTTCATGCCCGAGTTCAGTCAACATCCGATCAGCGGGGCCCTTTAAGGCCGCTCCGGCCACGATGGGGGATATCGCCACAACTTGACTACGCATTGCCGTCAGCGTTGAATCAACATGACCAAGCGCACGAATCGGCCCGAGTGAAACGATGGGGTTAGAGGGAGCGATGATGACGACCTCTGAATCACGCAGGGTGGATAAAAACGTCGGCTGAGCAGTTTTTGTTCCGATGAATTCAACACCGGTGACGGGTACACCGTGATGACGTTTCACGAAATATTCCTGAAACGAGACTCGCAATTCAGCACCATCTTCAATGATGTCAACCATTGTTGACACTGGATCGTCAGACATGGGCATCATCTTCATCGTGATGCCCCAGGCTCGGGCAATTTCGGTCGTGACTTCGCTGAGGGTCGCTCCCTCCGCGAGGCGTGCGGTGCGGTAAAGATGTGTGGCCAAATCACGGTCGCCGAGATTAAACCAAGTTCCTGCCGCGCTTGAACTGTCTGGCTTGACCGCTGCGTAGCGCGCCAGGGATTCCATGGCGATCCAGGACTCATTTGCTAAGCCCCAGCCTCTCTGGGGGTCGATGGCGGCCGCCACGGTGTAGGTCACGGTGTCTAAGTCAGGGGAAATACGCAGACCGTGCATCATCGTGTCATCGCCAGTATTGACTACGACGGTGATGTCTTGGGGGTCCACTTCAAGAACGAGACCGCGTAAAAAGCGGGCTGCGCCGACCCCACCGGCGAGAACTGTGATCACTTTTGACCTACTGAGATGAACTGCATCAATCCGAGCGTAGGTCCTGAGCCGTAGTATGAACCATCTCAGTTGATCTCTCCAGGAGTGTTTTATGCCCCGAGCCTTTATCACCGGCGTTACTGGTCAAGATGGCCAGCACATGGCCGAGTTTTTACACAGCAAGGGCTATGAGGTCTTTGGCATGGTCAAGGGTCAAAATAACCCTAAAGAACAGATCATTCGTGAAGAGTTTCCCTACGTCAATATCGTGCCCGGGGATTTGGCAGATCTGCCATCGCTCGTCAAAGCCCTCGAAGTGGCCCAGCCCGATGAGGTCTACAACTTGGCCGCCATTTCCTTCGTCGCGCTTTCATGGAATCAGGCTGAACTGACAGCCAATCTGACGGGTACTGGTGTCTTGCGAATGTTGGAGGCTGTGCGTATGGTCGGTGGTCAGACCGATAACAAGATTCGCTTCTATCAGGCTTCGTCATCGGAAATGTTCGGCAAGGTGCGCCAGATTCCCCAGAACGAATTGACCCCGTTTCATCCCCGTTCGCCCTACGGGTGTGCCAAGGTTTTTGGGCATGACATCACCGTGAACTATCGCGAAAGTTATGGGCTCTGGGCATGTTCTGGAATTTTGTTCAATCACGAGGGTCCCCGTCGTGGTATTGAGTTTGTGACACGCAAAGTCACTAACGCTGCAGCGCGAATCAAACTTGGTGTACAAGATGAGTTAGTACTCGGCAATCTTGATGCCAAACGAGATTGGGGATATGCCGGAGATTATGTCAAGGCAATGTGGATGATGTTGCAACAAGACGAACCTGATGACTATGTCATTGCGACAGGTGAAACACATACGATTGAAGAGTTAGTTGAGTTGGCTTTTGATGTTGCAGGCGTCAGCAATTGGCGTTCATATGTTCGTCAGGATCCGAAGTTTTTCCGACCTGCCGAAGTTGATCTACTCATTGGAGATTCAACGAAGGCTCGGGAGAAGTTGGGTTGGATACCGGAAGTTGACTTCCCGGGTCTCGTGCGCATGATGGTGGAAAATGATCTTCGTCTTGAGTCTCGCAAGGCTCGACGCGACTTGACTGATTAGTCGTCCGACCTACGATCAGGTTTCAAAAGGTCGATCTAATAA
>WLTJ01000074.1 GCA_009705435.1 Actinomycetota bacterium
AAAGGTGGCCGACTAATGCCTCGTCTTGACGCAGAGCGAATCGCATTATGGAAATCATTTCAGATGGCAGGCGAAGTAGTTTCGCGTCGTATTGAGGCAGAGATGTTTGATGAGTTTCATCTCGCATTGCCGCAGTTTGACATGTTGGCGATTCTGGCGAATAACAAAGGTCAATTGCGCGTCAAAGAACTGTGCGAATTGTTATCGGCGGTTCCCAGCAGTTTGTCGCGAAGGATTGATTCTCTTGTGGAGCGTGGCTATGTGACGCGTGAAGAAGCCCCGACTGTTGACGACAATCGGGCGGTGATTGTGCGTTTAACGCGTATGGGGCGATTGGTGTGGCGGGATTCGAACATTCTCTATCGACGGGCGATTCAGCGCGAATTCGCTGCTGGCTTGACTGAACCAGAGGTGAGCACCATGATTCGTGCGCTCACAAAAGTGTCGCCGTTCAAAAAGTGAATCGTTGGGCGCGTTGGTGGGTCATTGCCTTGTTGGGCTCTATCCCGGTTGTGGTTTCGGTGGTACACGGTTTGATGGGTGGAGCAATTTTGCTTCAGGATCGCGCCGTTTTTGGGTTGCAGGTTGCTGACGCTGCCACTGGTTCGTTTCCTTCGTTGGGTCAATACAGTTGGCACGGGTGGAGTCATCTTGGCTCGTTGCTGTTTTACATATTCGTACCATTTCATTGGCTCGCAGGTGGTGCGTCATGGGGCCTCTTCGTTGGGGCGGGGGCGCACTCGTGTGCGCTGTTGGTACTGATTGCATGGTTGGCTTTTCGCTTGCGCGGACTATGGGGCACTGCCACTGCCGTGGCCTTACTTTTGGCATCTTGGATGAGTGTTGGTGGCATTGCCAGTGCTGATGTATGGACTCCCTTCTTAGCTATTCCATTATTTGTGTTGTTTGTGACCGCGGCGTGGGGTGTGACTGAACGCGATCGCCCGTCGATGTGGTTGATGTGCATGAGTGCAGCGTTGGTTATTCAGGTGCATGTGGGCTACTTGCCGATTGTTGGCTTGATTGGACTCACAGCATTAGGGACTTTTTGGTGGACGGGCGGCAATCAACGTGCCATGGCGCGTCCGATCTTGAGTTCCTTATTGTTGTTCCTACCTTTGGCTTTCAATCCCCGCGATTCAGCCGCCAATTTTGTTCACCTATGGCGATTTTTCTCTCACTCAGACACTCCAACGATCGGATTTTCCCGCGGGTTGCGGGTGGTTGCCTTTGAGATGAGCCCCGAGGCGTCGTGGTTACAAGGTCCGTCAAGTGAAGGCATTGTCGGTGAAGCCCGCAACGGTTCGTGGGGATGGTTCGCTGGCGTCGTCATCATTCTGTTGTTATGCACTATTTGGGTATTTCGTTCCCCCGCCGAGTCACCTCGGCGAAAGTTTGGAAGCTCAGTGCCGATTATGTGGGCCGGGCTCGTGGCGATGGTCATCGGAGTTGCGCAAGTACGCGGCTATTTGATTCCTTATGTGGTCTTGTGGCGCGCTGTCATTGTGATGTTGATTGTGGCGTGGATCGTGGGAGTCATATTGGCTAACACGTCGATGGTCCGCCAACCTCTGATCACGGCCGGGGCGATGGGTTTGTTCGTACTCAACTTGATCGGCGCCATTCTTCCGACCACCGAAGTCTCAATCGTGATGCCCGCTGCAGTGCGTGTGCGTGAAGCGATAGCCCAAGCAGTTGTCTTTCAGGAAAATTCTCCCTCCGCTGATGAGGGAGCGATCCTTTTTCGTCTCGGAGATGGGGGACTGGTGGGTTTGTATCCCGCGCTGCTCTATGACTTCGAACAACGCGGTATCACTGGCGGAATTCCTGCCGATGTGGAGCGGGTTTTCGGGGATCGTGTTTTGGATCCAGTCGATGCTTCGAGCGTATGGATGGTGTGCGACACGGGATGGGCCTTCTCGTTGTTGTCCTCCGCCAGTGGGGCGACGATTGTCAGCGTGATCACACCTTTCACGCCCGAGGAAGAAGCCAAAGTTGTTGAACTCCAGACTCTCTTGGCACATGAGTTGCGAACTATTGGACATCTGGAGGCGGTGACTTCGCTTGACTCACCTTTGGTGGCCATCAGTTTGAGTGAATTGGACATCAATCATGACGCGGCCCAAGAGTTAGCGACTCTGAATCAGCGCGCATCCACACCGGGCGATCGCTTTGGCATTGTTGCTTTTGCTTCGTCTGATGTTCCCGACATCTGGTGGCCGCTTGAGGTTTTTTAGTGCTTCTGAGTTGCTCTAAATTCGTTATTGGACTGACCAACACAGCAGACTGAAGGCTTACCTTGATGTCAGGAGCCATTATGTTCAATGCAGTTATCGTTGATGCGATTCGCACGCCTCTCGGTCGTCGAAATGGAAAATTGAAAGACTGGCACCCAGTTGATTTGGTCGCCGAAACAATGAATGCCTTAATTGAGCGCACTGGCATTGACCCAGGCATTATTGATGATGTTGTCATGGGTTGTGTGATGCAGGCTGGTGAACAGTCAACGAATATTGCGCGCAACGCTGTCTTAGCGGCAGGGTGGCCAGAGAGTGTTCCGGGAACAACAGTTGATCGCCAGTGTGGATCTTCGCAACAGGCCGCGCACTTTGCAGCCCAAGGTGTTATGGCTGGGGCATACGATGTCGTCGTCGCCTCTGGAGTCGAAGTCATGACACGCGTTCCGATGGGCGCATCAATGGTTGATGGAAAATACGGCTGGCCATTTGGACCCCGCGTCAGTGCGCGCTACCAACCACAAGGTGGGTTGGTGCCACAGGGTATTTCGGCAGAAATGATCGCCGACAAGTGGGGCATTAGCCGCGAGGATATGGACCGTTTTGGTGTGCAGTCACAGTTCCGTGCAGCTCGTGCGACAGCCGAGGGTCGCTTTGAGCGAGAAATTCTTCCGCTCAAAGACGCCGAAGGAAACATGATGACCACGGATGAGGGTTTGCGTGAAACGACGATGGAAAGTCTGGGCAAATTGAAGCCAGCGTTCCGTTCGCTTGAAGAAGGTGGACGCGTGACCGCCGGCAACTCTTCGCAGATCACTGATGGAGCGGCTGCGATTTTGATCATGAGCGAAGAGAAGTGTCGTGCGCTTGGTTTGACGCCGCGTGCTCGTTTTGTCAATTTCGCCCTTGCTGGTGATGATCCGCGTTACATGCTGACCGCTCCCATACCAGCGACCCGCAAAGTTCTTGAGCGCGCAAAGATGACGATGGAAGATATCGATTTGACGGAAATCAATGAAGCTTTCGCTTCAGTCGTTTTGGCTTGGGAGAAAGAGTTTCATCCCGATATGGAGACTGTGAACCCCAATGGTGGGGCAATCGCTTTAGGCCACCCACTCGGTTGCTCGGGGGCGCGCTTGATGACCACATTGTTGAATGAACTTGAGCGCACCGGCGGTCGCTTCGGACTGCAGACGATGTGCGAGGGTGGCGGCATGGCGAACGCCACAATCCTGGAACGTTTGGGCTGAGATAACCGATGTTCGCCGTGGATTTCGCAGGAGTGATCTGGATTTTCGGGGCGGTTGTTTTATTCTTTTTCTTGTGGCGTGTTGGAGTTGGGATGCTGCGCAGCATGACCACCCCACTTCCAGCTCCGCCACCCGAAGGCGAACTGCGGCGGGTCAATGTGCGCTATCGCTGCAGTTTGTGTGGGGTTGAATTGCGCATGACCATGGCCCCCGAACAAGATCCTGTTCCACCTCGGCACTGCATGGAAGACATGGATTTTGTGGCTCCCGTTGAGTGAACGGGAAGTTACACGCTTGTGACTATCCCCCGCTTTATCCACAAGTTGTGGATAAAGGTCAATGCTGGGTCAATGATATTTAGTTGCGGTGTATAGCCCGCCGAGGATAAAGCCCAGCCCAGCGACCAAATAGAGGTTGCTGCGGCCACCTGGAACAGCGCCCAAGTAGTACATCAAAATAATCAATGCGCCGAGGATAAATAGGGCAAACATCAAGATCGGGACCCATTGTGGGCTTTGTTTGACATATTTGGGGACGGGCGGCGTGTAGCGCGTCGAGGCTGAAACCCCGTGCTCGTTGTGAGTTGGTGTACCGGAGTCGCCTTCGTTGGGCCGAGTGCCCTTCGGGGTCGTACGTCCGCCTGATTTACGCTTCGGAGGTGCCACGAGATGAAAGTGTACGCACTAGTGATAGCCACTGCCTCACTGACGCCGAGGTTCCAACTCGGTTTTATCAAAATGGGTTTTAGGCTGATGAGGTGAAGCGGGTTCTGGTCATCGACAGTTACGACAGTTTTGTCTACAACTTGGTGCAGTATCTCGGAGAACTTGGCGCCGATCCAGTCGTCTACCGCAATGATGATTTGACTGTTGCACAAGCCTTGGCTCTCGCAATTGACGGCGTCTTATTATCTCCAGGACCAGGTCGTCCGGAAGAGGCCGGGATCATTTGTGATGTGATCACACCATTTGCTGAACGAGGAACACCCGTGTTCGGAGTATGTCTCGGACATCAGGCGATTGGCCATGTCTTTGGCGGAAACATTATTGGTGCGCCTCAATTGATGCATGGGAAGACCAGCGAAGTAACACATCAGAATGTTGGGGTATTTGCAGGTGTGGCGAACCCAGTGACTGCCACGCGCTATCACTCTTTGGTGATTGAGCGAGACACAATGCCAGATGATTTAGAGATCACGGCCGAAACATCCGATGGAATCGTGATGGGTGTTCGTCACAGAACTTTGCCCGTTGAAGGCGTGCAATTTCATCCAGAAAGTATTCTCACAAGTTCGGGGCGAGACATGTTGCGAAATTTTCTCGCAACTTGTGGGTGATTGAACCCCGCGATTACGGCGTTGTGGTTGTTGTTGGTGCCGTGGTGACAGGTGTGGTTGTTGTTGTCACCGCGATGGCTTTGCCAACCTTCAACAACACTTGGCTTTCAGGAACCTGTTTCACGTTAGCGCTCGGATCTTGGGCGATCACTCGACCATCGTTGGCACTTGCTGCAGGCACTTCGATGTATTCAACCACGACGATAAATCCACTTGAGACAAGTTTGGCTGTTGCTTGCGCCTCGGTGAGACCTGAAACTAAAGGCACCGCAGTTGTGGCCTGACCCGTTGACACATAAATCGTCAGTGCGGAACCTTTGGTGGTCTCACCACCGATTGATGGACTAGTGCGAGTAATACGACCCGCATCAACTGTGGCACTTGCTTCTTCAACGACAGTAACGAGAAATTTGAAAGGTTCGCCTTCGAGCACCGAACGCGCTGCTTGAGTTGTTTGCCCTTGGACATCGGGAATCTTTATGACTCCACTGCCTTGACTGACAACGAGATCAATGGTGGCTCCACCAAGCACCTGCTCCCCACTCTTGGGCATTGTGGAGATGATTGTATTTTCTGGTGCAGTTGGATCATTTTGTGGTGTGACAATACCGATGGTGAGTCCGAGATTAAACAGCGCAGTGCGCGCTTGATCAATAGTTAAACCAGTCAGATTAGGCACTGGAATCGGGGTATTTGAAGGGTTATAGACAACAGTGATTGAGTCTCCATCGCGCACAGATTCGCCAGAATTTGGAATTTGCTTCCACACGATGTTGTCGTCAACGGAGTTTGTCTCTTCCGCCTCTGGAACTACCGAGAGTCCTAAATCTTCGAGAGTGGTGACGGCTTCATCAAGCGACATTGATGTCACATCGGGGAGAATGAATGTAATGGCCTGACTTGATCCTCCCGAGAGAGCAAGAAAAGTGACGACCGCAGCCACAATCAAAAACAATGTGGCGGAGACTGCAGCGATCACAATTGATCTGCGTCGTTTTTGTAGATCGTTGATGTCGTTGATTGCGCTACTCGGTGTGTATCCAGGTGGATAGGCGGGGTTGGGGTTGATGGTTGTGCGCGGCAGAACTGAAGTTGCGCCAGCATCATGAGCCGCGCTTGTTGGGGTGTAGGCCTGATCATCGGGCCCTCCAACAATGGGTCCAGCCGGTATCACCGTTGTTGAGGCGTTGTCAGATGATGACTGATCACCGTTGCGGCGATTGATGGCGTCAGCTAAAGCCTGAACTGGAACGCCATCGCGGAATCGGCGTAAATCATCGCGCGCCGCTTCAGCAGTGGGATACCGCATGCCAGGATCCTTAGCCAATAAACGCGCCACGATGGCTTCAAAAGCGCGGGGGACATCACCGGCGATTTGGTTGAGCGGTTGGGGTGAGTCATGAACTTGCTTGTATGCAATAGAAACGGGATTGTCGCCCGAAAATGGTGGGTGTCCAGCGACCATTTCATAGAGCACGATGCCAAGTGAATACAGATCACTGCGCGGATCAGGTTGGCCACCCTGAGCCTGCTCGGGTGAAAGGTAAGCGGCAGTACCCATCACTGCACCTACTTGTGTGAGGTTGCTGTCGGCAGCACTTCCGAGTGCACGAGCAATACCAAAGTCGGCAACTTTTAATTGCCCATTTGAGCCAATGAGAATGTTGCCGGGCTTGATATCACGGTGGACGACATTATTACGGTGGGCGAAAGACAGGGCGGCCGCCACTTCAATACCAACTTCGGCGGCTTTCGTGGCATTGATTTGACCCACGTCGGCGAGGGCTTCGGCCAGTGTGCGACCCGGGACATATTCCATGGCCATGAAATATGTGTTGTTACTTCGACCCCAGTCGTAGACGCTGACGATATTCGGGTGATTGAGGTTTCCAGCGGACTGTGCTTCGCGTCGAAACCTTTCAACAAATGCGGGATCGGTGGCGAACTCGGGGAAAAGAACTTTGATGGCGACAAGACGATCGAGCAGGATGTCACGGGCCAGATAAACATCGGCCATACCACCGCGCCCGATGCGTTGTTGCATCTCATAGCGATCGTTCATAATGACTGAATTGTTGTCCGACATAACTCCTGTACAGGCTACCGAGTCCGTTGGCTGAGATACCGTCGCCCCTGTTCAGAGGGGCCGAAAAGGAGACATCTCCTCATCGCGTGAGGGCAATATCAAGAACCTTCTTGGCGATTGGTCCAGCCAAGGTTCCCCCTGTTCCAGCGCTGATTTCGGCGGTGGTTCCCTTGAGCATGACGACGATGGCGTAGCGCGGCGCCTGTGCAGGGGCAAAGGCGATCATCCAAGCGTGAGAACTTTGCGGCTCCCCCGCGGCATTGAGTTGCGCGGTTCCGGTCTTGGCTGCGGCCTGGATGCCGTTGGCTAAGGACATACAACATTTCGCCGTACCCTCGTTGACAACTCCAATCATCAGTTCAGTCAGTAACGCTGAGGTTGCAGAACTCATCGGCGTCTTCCAAACCGTGGGAGATGTGCGTCGTAGTACCGAACCGTTGTGGTCATAAGTTGCTGCGACAACATAAGGCTTCATCATCATTCCTTTGTTGGCAATTGAGGCAGCGACCATCGCCATGTGTACAGGCACCAT
>WLTJ01000075.1 GCA_009705435.1 Actinomycetota bacterium
AGACCGCCCTGGTCGCCCTGGTCGCACTACTTGACGCTGCCGGCGTGGTTTTGTTTGATGTGCAGTGGACGACTGAACACTTGAAATCTCTGGGTGCTGTGGATATCACCCGAGATAGCTACTTGAGATTGCTGAAAGAAGCGCAGAAAAGCCCAATCTTGCGACAGACTGAGACACATGGCTGACTCAGGCGACAAAGCAATTCGACGCGATGACCCATGGTTGATGCGCACCTATTCAGGGCACTCCACCGCGCGCGCTTCTAATGACCTCTACCGCACCAACTTAGCTAAGGGTCAAACGGGGCTGTCCATAGCCTTCGACCTTCCCACACAAACTGGTTACGACCCCGACTCGGCAATGGCCGCCGGTGAAGTGGGCAAGGTTGGCGTACCTGTCGCTCACCTCGGGCATATGCGCACTTTGCTTGACGGCATTCCCCCGGGGCAAATGAATACATCAATGACAATCAACGCTCCAGCAGCGTGGATGTTGGCCTTGTATGTTGCCAATGCGCAAGAACAAGGTGTGCCCGCTGATGCGTTACGCGGCACAACGCAAAATGACATCATCAAGGAATACCTTTCGCGAGGAACCTACATTTTTCCGCCCATCCCTTCGCGCCGCTTAATCGTTGACATGGTTGCTTGGTGTGCCAACAATGCGCCCAAGTGGAACCCGATGAATGTCTGCTCATATCACTTGCAAGAAGCAGGCGCGACGCCAGTGCAAGAAATCGCTTTTTCACTCGCCAATGCCGTCGGTATTCTTGATGCCGTCAAGGATTCTGGTCAGGTTCCACCCGAACAATTCAGTCAAGTGTTTGGCAGCATGTCTTTCTTTGTCAACGCAGGCATTCGTTTCATTGAAGAGATATGCAAAATGCGTGCCTTCACTGAATTGTGGGACCGCATCGGTCTTGAGCGTTACGGCGTGAATGATGAAAAAGCTCGCCGGTTTCGCTACGGCGTGCAAGTGAACTCTCTCGGTCTCACCGAAGCCCAACCAGAAAACAATGTGCAACGTATTGTGCTCGAGATGCTGGCCGTGTCACTGTCCAAAAACGCTCGTGCTCGGTCAATTCAGTTGCCAGCGTGGAATGAAGCGCTTGGTCTACCGCGTCCATGGGATCAACAATGGAGTCTGCGGATGCAACAGGTCCTTGCCTTTGAAACTGATCTACTTGAATACGCGGACATTTTTGATGGCTCAAAAGTTATTGAAAGTAAAACTGCCGAACTTCGTGACGCGGCTTGGAGTGAATACGAAGAGATTCTTGCTTTGGGCGGAGCCTTCGAGTCAGTTGACACCCTCAAGGGTCGCCTCGTGAAATCAATGGCCGAGCGCACACGACGAATTGAAAGCGGCGATCAAGTAGTCGTTGGCGTCAACAGTTACACCGAGTTTGAAGAATCACCTCTCGGCGGTGAAGGAAAAATCGTGAAGGTCGATTCCGATGTTGAGCGCGAGATGATTGCTGATGTCACAGCCTGGCGAGCAACTCGCGATGACAAAGCAGTCCAGGCCGCATTGAATGATTTGCATGAGGCCGCCGAATCAAATACCAACATCATGGAGCCTTCAATCGCTCTTGCTCGTGCTGGTGGAACGACTGGCGAATGGTCCAGTGTGTTACGCAAAGTCTTCGGCGAATTTCGTGCTCCCACTGGGGTCTCGGCTGCAGTCGGTAAACGACCTGGCGAATTAGCCCAAGTTGCGGCATACGTGCGCACAATCCCAGGGGGTCCACCAAAGTTGCTGGTCGCCAAACCGGGTCTTGACGGTCACTCCAACGGCGCCGAGCAAATTGCAGTTGCAGCACGCGATGCAGGGATGGAAGTGGTGTATTCAGGCATCCGTTTGACGCCTGAGCAGATCGCCGCCAGTGCTCGCGACGAAGATCCAGATGTCATTGGTCTCTCAATCTTGTCGGGATCACATATGGCATTAGTGCCAGCGGTGATGGCTGAATTGAAAAAAGAAGGTGTAGAGATTCCAGTTGTTGTCGGAGGCATTATCCCCGAGGAGGATCGTCCGATTCTTTTGGCCTCCGGTGTCACCGCGGTGTACACACCGAAGGACTTCAAACTCAGTCAGATCATGCGCGATATCGCCGAGATTGCAGCGCGTAACCGCAAATAATTTTTAGACTTCGGTTGCTGATTCGCCTGCAACCCAACTGTCAAGGGCCGGACCACTTTCAAAACTTGTGATCAGCGCATAACGAGGTGCGTCCCCTGGATGGACAACGACATGCCATAACCGTTGCGTGTCAACTATGTATCGCGATCCGAGAGTGAGCGGAATTCTTTGTTCTGTTGCGGGGTCGGGTAAACCGTCGGGACCATTATCCATCAGCAACATATAACTATTGGGTTGATGAGTGAGTTCTGACCACGTGCGCACAACCCAGCCCTCTGACTCGGGATTAAAACGATTGTTGTCATCGCGATGCAATGAACGAATTGCAGTTTCGCGATCTTGAGGTTCAAGTTTGATAATCCGAACACGACCAAAGTTGGCTCCGACATCATCAACATATTTTCTCAATGTCGGCGCCTTGTCAGCATTGGAAGTCCACAGCGCGTCCTTATCAGTTTTACCTTTATCCCAAAATCCCCGGCAATCAAGTTCACCATCGGCCGACGCTAAGGGGGCGAAGTTAGTGTCGCCACCGCTCTTCCAATCCATGTATTCCAGGCATTCCCATTCAACGCTCGGCACAACAACAGGCATCGGTGTCAAAATCGCAAAACCATTTTCCTTAAGAGCAGGCAAACGATAGTGCTCAGTCACCAGCGGAATCTTGACCGACCAATGTTCTTGATTGGGCCAGAATGTTGAACCACCTTGGGTTGTCATAGAACTCAGTCTACGAATCGCTCACGGGTATCGCAGGGCACTCACTCACAACTGGGCGGGATCAGGGCGCTGACGTAGTAGTTGGACTAGTCGCCACGCTCGACACTGGACTAACGCCACCAGCAGGAATCTTCAGTTTCTGGCCAGCCTGAATATCATCAGCATCAGCTAACCCATTAAGCGCCACAATGTCGTTCACGCTGACATTGAATTGACTGGCGATATAAGAGACCGAATCCCCCGACTGAACGAGATACGTCTGATATTCAGTATCAGGGGCGAGGGTGCTTGTCGGCGGGATTGTCGTCGTCGTCACAGCAATCATCACCGGCAAGGTATTGACTACCGACGGTCCATCAGCACCGCAGGCGACAACTAGCCCCATGGCGCACAAGGTCGCTGCAACAGCCGTCAGACGCTTTCTCACAATGACAAAGCGTAAGACTCGCCAGCTCTATTCGCTACTCACCCAACAAATTAGGTGTGCCGATGGCTGACATAATGCGCCAAAGCCACAAGTTCAACCTTGGCCTCGGACAACACAGGTAAATCTTTAAGGGAATCAATCGCCTGGGCGGTGAGCGAGGAAATCAATTCTTCCATCTCGGTCAGTGCTCCTGAGTCAATGATGGCCTCTTGGGCTCGCCGAACATCGTCATCGGAAAGAACATCTACACCAACTTTGAGCAGAACCTTCGCCTGGCTCTGTGATGCGCGCTCAACAGCCATTGCCATTAACGGTGTCGGCTTACCCTCTCGCAGGTCATCACCTACTGGTTTGCCGGTCATCGCCGTGTCACCAAAAACGCCCATCACATCATCACGCATTTGGAAAGCGTCACCTAGCGGAAGTCCATAGGCACTCAGCAATGGAAGAAGTTCTTCTTTGCGCTCAGGCGCAGCGAGCATCGCCCCAAGATGCAACGGCCGCTCAATGGTGTACTTTCCACTCTTGTATCGACAAATCCGTTCGGTCTTGTGACGACGGCGTTCATTGCGCGATGTACCGATCAGATCAAGCAACTGACCAATGTTCAACTCAATGCGTAATTCGTGCCAAATCTCGCGGGCAGCCGAGGGTGCATCACCCATCAAGCGATCGCTGTAGACAAAAGCCAAGTCACCAACCAAGATGGCAATGCCTTCTCCGTATCGACGTGCTTCACCGCTTCCACCACTGAGGCGATGTTGCTCGGCGAAAACTTCATGAGTAACAGCCACACCGCGACGCGTCAGCGAACCGTCCATGATGTCATCATGAAACAGCGCGAAGGCATGTAAAAGTTCAAGTGCTGCGCCCGTGTCAAGACTCATCGAAGAATCTGGATCTCCGCCCGCGCCAACAAAACCCCAGTGACTAAATGCCGGCCGTAACCGTTTGCCACCCGAATTCACGAGGCGCCGAATATGTTCAACTGGGCTGGTCAGATCTTCATCAAAACTTGACCAACGGCTTTCCTCAGCGCCAAGGACCGCATCAAGATGAGTTTCAATTCGTCGAGCGATCTCAACGAGCGATGGTGGAGGTGTTGAACTCACAGTGTCAGGTTAGAGGTGAATCAGGTTTCTAATCCGCTCACAACTGTGTCAATTTGCATTTTGGCGTTACCAATCCGATCGCGACAGAGGCGAATGAGTTCCGAGGCGCGTTCAACCTGACTTGCCAGAACATCAACATCCACATCAGCCCGCTCAAGATCACTCAGTATCTTCTCAAGTTCTTTCAATGCCTCGGCGTATCCGATTTCTGAAGAATCTTTTGTTGTCATCGCTGTTCCTTTTTCTGCTAGTTCACTGTGCTACTGATTGATCCATCAGCAACAACGGTTGTTATCTTTTTGTCCACTGAAACATCAGCGGTACTACGAATCACTCGGCCATCAGCCGTACGAGTGATTGACCACCCGCGCGCTAAAACATTTTTCGGATCAAGTAGGCGTATCCGCACTTCAAGATTGTCGGTCCGTGTGACAGCGTCAAGTACTACCTGCGGAGCTCTGCGCAATAAACGTTCAACTCGCCCGGTCAAACGCTCACCTGCACGATCAACAGCTGTACGGGTATGGATTGATATCTCGCGAGTCAGATTGTTAAGATTATTATGTGAATCACTCAGTTTCTGGGTGGCAACTCTGGCCACTGCGTCCCATGTGCTCTCAGTTTCTTCAATGAAACCTCTCACGCGATCAATCAATGAAACTGCACAGGCTGTTGGAGTTTTATGTCTTTCAAATGCCACCTCATCAGCCACACTGGTATCAATTTCGTGTCCAATTCCGGTGAGCACGGGCAATGGAGAGTTCGCTATTGCCAAAGCGATTCTCTCATCATCAAAAGTTGACAATTCGCTTTTACTTCCACCACCACGAATCACCACGATGACATCAAGGTCATCGCGCTGACCCAAGGTTTCGATTGCTCGGGTAACGGCCCCAACCGCCTGATCACCTTGAACAACGACATCGAGCAACTTCAGTTGAAAACCAAGTTCACTACTGGAGATCTGATTTTTGAAGTCCGCCCAAGCAGCGCTACTCCCACTAGTGACGACACCCACGCGCAATGGGACGAGTGCAATGTCAAGGAGACGATTGCGCTCATAGGCGCCACTCAATTTTAGTTTGCGTATAAGTTCGTCACGCTGCAGAGCAATATCGCCCAAGGTAAACCGCGGATCAATGCCGCGCATGATCAATGAAAGTTTTCCAAAGGGCCCGTAGAAGTTCAGCGAACCATAGATGCGCACCTTCAGACCATCAGCTAATTCCAAACCAGCGGCGCTCAACACCGGTCGCAGTTTGACCATGTCCCCTGCCCATAAGTTCACATTGAGTTGCGCTTTCTTATTGCGACTGCCTGGTTCCTGTTCAACCAATGTGAAGTAGGTGTGGCGATTCTTCGTGCTCAGACCACTAATTTCGCCCCAGACCCAGAATCCTTCCTCAAATGAATCCTCGAGTACCCCATTGATTTCGTCCACGAGTTCGGTGATCGAATAAGTCGCAACCGTACTTGGACCCGCCACAGCGACATCGGAAAAGACGTCATCAGTGCTGATGTCAAAGTCCTCGGTTCCAAAATCTTTAGCCATGAAGTGATCATTCTGCCCGATAAAAAGGTCGGCGCGGGCACTCTTGACGACTAGCGTTTGAGGTTGTGACCGGAACTCTCGTGATCTTGCGCCATGGCCAAAGTACATGGAACCAAAAAAATCTATTTACCGGCTGGCACGATGTCCCACTATCCGATCAAGGTCGCTCCGAGGCCACGGCAGCGGGTCTCACAATGTCCCAGGCTGGGCTGTATTTCGACACCTCACACACTTCATTACTTGATCGGGCCGTCACGACCTGCAATCTGGCCCTCGACGCCATGGGTCAAATTTGGTTGCCAGTTCAGCGCACATGGCTTTTAAACGAGCGGCACTACGGGGCCCTTCAGGGTCTTGACAAGAAGGCCACAACTGAACTCCACGGTCCCGAGCAAACCAAGTTATGGCGTCGCAGTTATGACATTCCGCCACCGCCGGTAGAGACGACCAATCCTGAACACCCAATCAACGACCCGCGTTATCGACTGCTCAATCCCAGCGTGCTGCCAGCAACCGAGTGTCTCAAGGATGTCGTAGCCCGAGTGTTGCCCTACTGGAATGACTGCGTGGTGCCTCAACTACAAGAAGGTCTGACAGTTTTGTTGGTCGCCCATGGCAATTCATTGCGCGCCCTAGTCATGCACCTGGAGGCTATTTCGACCACTGATATCGCTGAGTTGAATATCCCAACTGGAGTCCCGAAGCGCTACATATTCAATGATGACATGACTCTCAGAACAGCCGAATACCTCGGGGACGCTGTGGCCATTCAGGCGGCCGCCAAGGCCGTCGCCACCCAGGCCGGGGCATAGTCCAAACTCCGCGACCTGAGCCCATATGAGGTGTGTCCGTGGACTCATCAGCGTGACCCCTGAGACACGCTCCAGTGGTTCGCACATGTTCACGAGCGTCGTATAGTTATAGATATGGCAAGCAAAAAGTCCTATCTCGACAGTCTCCGTAAAGTCTCCCTGTTTTCTTCGTGCTCGACCAAAGATCTAGAAAAGATCTCTAAGGCTGGCGACGAAGTTTCCCTTCCCGCAGGCTCTTTGGTCATCGACCAGGGTCAAACTGGGCGTGAGGCGTTCATCATTATCAGTGGCACCGCAACTGTGCGACGTAACGGTAAAAAAGTCGCCACTCTCTCCAGCGGCGCAGTAGTCGGCGAATTGTCGCTACTGGATCACGGTCCTCGTACTGCGTCTGTGACCACCGATACCGATTGCGTGATGTTGGTCATCAGTCAGCGCCAGTTCTTGGCAGTGATCGACGCCATTCCTGCTCTTTCGCACAAACTGCTTGCCACCTTGGCTGGCCGTATTCGCGAATTAGACCGCCAGTATTTCGGCTGACAGGTTCTCCTCATTCATCATTGCGCACTAGCGTTCTACCTGCATGAGTACGCACGATGACACCACCGCCACTCCTTCGGGTCCACGGCGTTTAAAGCCCCA
>WLTJ01000076.1 GCA_009705435.1 Actinomycetota bacterium
ACTCAAAAGTTGTCCAATAGTAGTCAGTGTTAAAACCGCTTCGTAATGTCCCACCCTGACATATCGTTGTTGCACCCGCCGCCTGGTGCGTGTCTCGAGCATATTTACATAACTCGTTCAACTCATCTATCGACGGCATAAACCAATCGTCGTTGCCACCTAAAACTAAATTGTTTGCTGCCGCTAACGCACTGTCCCAGTCGACTTGTGGATCGGACGAGTTGGTTCCAGCACAGTTGTTTTGCCAATTGGCACAGGCCACTTCAAAATATTGGGAACCCGTAGCACGAGTTAAATCCTTATAAAAGATCTTTCCCCCACTCGGACCCGGATCACCGACACTGTAAACAACCGGTGCAACTGTCGTTGTAGTCGTTGTAGTCGTCGTCGTAGCCGTCGTTGTAGGTGTGGTGGATGTAGTCGTTATCGGTGCCAACGTTGTCGACGAGGTTGTTGGGACCATTGTCGTTGGTGCAAGAGTCGTAGAGTTGTTTAACGACTCAACTGTGATCTCCTGTACGAAACCGATACCACTCACCGGCGCATATACCACCAAGGTGTAGTTACCTGCCGTAAGCCCTTGGGGCAGACTCCCAGTCAACGTCGCGAACCCTTGACCGTCTGCTGCAGCGAATCCAATCACTTGTGGAGTTGACCCAACGATCAACTGCACCATCTCATTTGGGATGAATCCACCGATCGTCACCGTCATCGCTCCACCAGCTGCCACCGCAGCATTCGATAACAACGGTGTCGAAGCTGCAGGCAAACCCTCAACCACAGCAAGCGACGGAGCATCAGTCGCAAGGTTCAAACAACTATCTGCAGCCGATGGGACCAAGAAAAGTCCACCCAACAGCGCCAAAGGCACCATGGTCACAGACAGTCGACCAGCAGATGACCGCATCCAACGCGCAGCAATCACACCACCAACCAACATCGATAAACCGACAAGAATTAAGCCAGTCGTGCCCCCAGTAGAAGGCAACGGGCAAACATCAAGAGCGAACATCACCAATCATCCTCGAGCATGTATAAGACATAATTCGGGTCAAAGTGACTGATGCCAATCACCACCATACTCAGACGAAAAAGTGATGTGCACCTTTCGTAGTAAATGGGCTACGACCTGCGGTTTAAGAAAAGGGTGAAACCTGTCTATATTCGACTTGACAGTTTCTGTCCGTCCAGATTTTGCATGGGCGTTGTCTCGAGTCGTCTTCGTCTATTCACGCTCGTCCACGGACGGTTTGCAATTAGGTGTGCAACGCCACTATTAACTGTCCTATTTAATAAAACCGAAAATTGATAAATAAAGAAACGGTCAAAAAGCCCGCACTGGGCGGACGCTACCCGCGTTGACCCCACGGGCGCTGATCTCAAGGCCGCTGCCGAAATCCTGCATCCATGAGTAGAAGGCGCCGACCTCAGACGAACTCCAATAGTAGCCAGTAGAAAAACCACCGTGCATTGATAAGGAGTATGAACCGCCACCGTTGTCGTTGCATATTGCGTTCACAGAGTCGTTAAACGCCCACTTACACAACGCGTTCAGTTCATCTTGCGATGGTAAAAACCAGTCGGATTGACCAGTGTTGCTGTAAGCGTCAGCAAGTTTGGCTGCGATACCAGTATCCGTACAAGCACCATTCACAATGTCGGCCGTGTTCTGTTTACCAGCACCAATCAAGTACCCGTCAGCACCAACGATCGCCGTCCGGTAACAGCCCCAAGAAGCTTCCGGATCAGCACTTCCGTCACAGTTGTTCAACCAGCCGGCACACGCCACCTCTAAATAACGGCCCCATGACTGAATTGAACCGGCATCATAAAACACAATGCCACCACCAGGCCCCGTGTTACCCGCCGCACATGTACCGCCAGTTGCACACGTCAATGCAATAGTCGTCGTTGGAGCGACCGTTGTCGTTGGAGCAATCGTTGTTGTCGGAGCGACCGTCGTAGAGATGTCCAACGACTCAACTGTGATCTGCTGCGCAAAACCGATACCACTCACCGGCGCATACACCGCCAACGTGTGGTCTCCTGCAGAAAGCCCTTCGGGTAAATTGCCGACCAACGTCACAACACCTTGACTATTTGCTGAAGCTAAACCAATTACTTGCGGAGTTGACGCAACGATTAACTGCACTACCTCATTGGGAACGAATCCGCCGACTGTCACCGTCACCGCACCACCAATGGCCACGGCATCATTTGACAACAATGGAGTCGAAGATGCAGGCAATCCCTCAACCACAGAAAGCAACGGAGCATCAGTCGCTGGGTTCAAGCAACGATCTGCAGTCAATGGAACCAAGGGCAAGTCCACCCAGCAAAACCAGAGGAGCCACCACCACTGACATCCGGCCGGCCGACTGACGCACCCAATGCGCCACAATCACACCAGCGATTAACAAGAACAAGCCAGCGACCACCACAAAAGTCGAACCACCAGTTGCGGGCAAATTACACACGTCAACAGCAAACATCACAAACCACCTACAACTTTCCCAGGCATGATTATGGCCACCATGACCAACGCCTCAATAATATTATACATAAATATAGAATTGTATAAATATTTCGAGAAACAGCTGGCGCCCTCGGCAGGAATCGGACCTGCGACCTGCGGTTTAGGAAACCGTTGCTCTTGTGGGACCCATCACCAGAAAATAGTCATCACCGCAAGGCTGAGAAACATGCGGGACAAGCACAGCGTTTAATCCCTCGTAAACAGGTAGATAAAAACAATTGATCACAACCCGAGTTGACGAGCCCCGGATGTACTCAAGCCAAGCCCTACGGGGGTAATACTGATGGCGTGACGAATTCAACGAGCTCACTGATCGCTTCACGTGGCATCAGAGCCTTTGTGGATGGACTTGTCAGCGTTATCTTGCCCGCCTACCTGATCGAACAGGGCTACTCAGCCTTTCAAGTTGGCGCGCTGGTCACCGCCACCCTCTTAGGTTCGGCAATTCTCACTCTCACTATCGGTCTACGCGGCTTTCGCCAAACCCCCACTCGTTTGTTGCTATGGCTCACTGGACTCATGGCACTCACCGGCATCGGGTTCGCAACCATCACTTGGTTTTGGGCATTGTTCATCATCGGTGCTATCGGGACGATGAATCCTTCATCTGGTGATGTCAGCCCTTTCCTACCGTTAGAGCAAGCCCTCTTACCCCTCACGACCACTGACGAACGGCGCACCGTGATCTTTGCGCGCTACGCCATGGTGGCTTCACTACTCGGCGCGCTCGGGTCTTTGGCTGCGGGACTTCCACACCTCATCGCGCAAGCCCTCGATGTTTCCGAGCACACCGTCAATCGCTCCGTCTTTGCGCTCTACGCGGTGGGAGGACTGATGCTTTTTGTGAACTATAAGCGGTTGCAACTCCCAGCACTTCCGACTCCCCCGCGCACCCCACTGGCAAGCAGTCGTCGCAATGTCACACGGTTATCAATCCTTTTTAGCATCGATGCCCTGGGCGGTGGATTTGTTATTCAATCCATGCTCGTGCTGTGGCTTGGGCGTCGTTTCGATTTGTCAACTGCCCGCATCGGAACCTTGCTTTTTATCACTGGCACCCTCTCCGCTTTTTCAATTCTTCTCGCACCACGAGTCGCTCAGAAACTTGGACTGGTTCGCACCATGGTGTTCACCCATATCCCCGCCAGTGTTTTTCTCATCACCGCCGCTTTGATGCCGAATGCAACTTTGGCGATTGGATTTCTCATTTTACGAAGTCTCGTCTCCAGCATGGATGTACCCGTACGAACGAGTTACGTCATGGCTATCGTCCCACCAAGTGAACGAGCCGCCGCCGCCAGCGTGACCAATGTTCCGAGAAGTTTGGCCGCTGCACTTCCCCCACTAGCAACTGGAATCATGCTTGATCACTCAACTTTTGGATGGCCATTGATCATCGCTGGAGTACTGAAAATCACCTACGACATCTTGTTGCTCGTGCAGTTTCGTTCGGTGATTCCTCCTGAAGAACGATAAACCTCGCTCGCTCGCCTAAGGTAACTCCCCACAGATAGATACGAGATTCGGCAGGGCACCTAGGTGAAGCGCATTCAATACAAATGGTTAGTGGCTATCGCTTTCGTCCTTGGACAGTTCATGGAGATCCTAGACACGACGGTCATCAACACTGCGATACCGAGTCTTTCAAAGGAGTTCGCTACAACTCCGGCGACAATGGAATGGGTCATTCTCGGTTACCTTTTATCCTTAGCAATTTTTATCCCATCCTCGGGATGGATCGGTGATAAATACGGTACAAAAAAGACCTTTCTCTTCGCCTTAAGCGTTTTCACTTTGGCCTCTGCGCTGTGCGGACAAGCCAATTCAATTGATCAACTGATTATCTTTCGCGTCCTACAAGGCGTTGGCGGAGGGATGTTGACTCCCGTCGGTATGGCCATGTTGTATCGCGCCTTTCCTCCTGAAGAACGAGCCCGGGCGTCGGCGGTACTCATTATTCCTACAGTCATCGCTCCGGCACTCGGGCCAGTTCTCGGCGGAGCGATCATTGATCACACCACGTGGCGGTGGATTTTTTATATCAACTTGCCAATTGGCATCATTGGTATTGCTTTTGTCGCCTTGTTTCTCAAAGAGCATCGTGAACCACGCGTCGGGCGATTTGATTTTGCCGGGTTTGTTCTATCTGGACTAGGACTATCAGGAGTGCTCTACGCACTTTCGCAAGCCCCTGAACACGGCTGGCTCTCGTCAACAGTTCTCCTGACCGGACTCGGTGGCTTAGTCATGCTTGCCATCTTGATCAAGGTTGAAACTTCAATCGCCGAACCGATGTTGGCATTACGCCTCTACAAAGATCGGATTTTTCGCAACGCCAACCTGACGAACACTTTGTCTTACGGCGCGTTCATTGGTTTCTACTTTCTGCTACCGCAATTTATGCAGACCCTGCTCGGTGCATCAGCCATGAAATCCGGACTTGCCACATTTCCCCAAGCCATCGGGGTGATCGTGATGAGCCGTTTCGTGGGTCGCTGGTATCACACTGTTGGACCGCGGCGTCTGATCTCCTTTGGCTTATTGGCCGCTGGTTCGGCGACAATCCCCTTCGCGTTTCTCAATCTCAATAGTTCGCTAGTCACCATTGGCGCTCTGATGTTCTTACGAGGATGCGGTATGGCCTTTGCCTTCATGCCCCTGCAGGCAGCCACATACGCAAATATTGAAGCCCCTGATACCGGCCGTGCCTCTTCAATCAATTCGACTCAAAGGCAAACATCAGCTGCTTTGGGCGTGGCCATCTTGGCGACAATTTTTATCAGCCGAACCAATCACTTGCTAGATAGTGGAGCCTCTACCGATACAGCAAAACTCGGCGGCTTTCATGCGGGTTTCATTGCTTCAGTTGCCATCTTTTATCTCGGGTCAGTTTTTGCCTTTTTCAAGATTAAAGATTCTGATGCAGCGCGCACGATGCAACCGCGCGCTAAGACTGCCACGGTGTAAAAGAGTTCCTACACGCCCCGCGTTTTATATTTCATGATGTCCGGAGCAGTGAGGCTTGAGCCACACTTCGCGCTGGCCGCCATCACTTCTGGATCCATCAGCGAAGCGGTGTCAAAGTAGTCTGCGGCGTAGACAGTAAATCCATCGCGGTAACGGCGCACGCTGGTTCCACGAAACATCGGCACACGCTCGCCGTCACTAGTGACCGCTACCTGCACCCACTCCTGCAGATATGTCTTGCCATTATTTAGTTCGGGGCCAACTGGCATGAACTCGATGTTGCCGACGCGAGGCATGATGTCCATAATCCACGACTTGATTTCATCGCGACCATGAAAAACTCCGAATATTGGGTCGTGATACACCGAGTCAGTGGGGTGGAACTGTTCGCAATCAGCGTCAAAGTCAACTTCCGAGCACACCGTGACTGGCGTGGCCAGATGTCGTTGCCACTCTTTAGGTGATGGCGCATCGGGCAACGGTGCTGCCTCAACTCCAGGTGGTGGTGGAACACGAAACGAGCCCGTGTCATACACATCACAAGCCCAGGTGATCCAACTGTCGCGATAGCGGCGCACACTGACCCCGCGCGACATCGGCATTTTCCCTTCACCCATTCCCATGGCTTGCATATCGGCAACCATCTGCCACTCATCAAGAGTTGTGACTCCTTCGCCATCATCGAAAAACTCAGGCTCCGATGTGGGAACGAATTCAATGAAACTGATTTCCGACATCATCGGCACGAGCCAACCGCGAATACTTCTTTGCCCATAATACGAGCCGTAGATTGCGTCGAAATAACGTGAATCCGTGGGATGCATAAAGTCCGCCATCAGATCAATACCAGCGCGCCCAACCGCAGGATGAGAAAGCGCTGTCATCATTTCTTCAGGAGACAGATTGCTGGACTCAGTCACTAGACGATCAACGCTGAGGGGTTGATCAGTCAATGACTCAGCAAACTTTTCAACAAATTTCTCAACAGCACTCACAATGAAATCTCCCTTTAAAATAACGACTGACTGAAACTTAACTACGAACCAATGAACCTGGTCGTGCCCCAGTATCGGCGTCATGACGGCGCGTGACTTGACCTTTCACCAGCGTCGCCAAATAGCCCTTGACAGGCTGAATCAGACGAGTCCCACCTGCAGGCAGATCATGAAATGCCTTGGGTGGTGAGACCGTGAGATTTTCGAAGTCAATGACATTGATATCGGCGCGCAGTCCGACTGCGAGACGTCCGCGATCGTTCAAACCGTACAAATCTGCATTACGGCTCGTCTGTTTCGCCACCAAGAACTCCAACGGGATGCGTTCACCGAGATGACGATCACGAGCCCAGAAAGTCAATTGGGTTGTCGGCATCGTGGCATCACAGATGAGAGTCACATGGGCTCCGGCATCCGAGAGACCAGTCACGGTTTCTGGGTGCATCAGCATCTTGCGCAAAACCTCTTGGCTTTCATGCACGTTTGCTCCACCCATCAGGGCACACATCGCGGCCCCATTTTGCTCAAGCATGTAGTCGTACAACAGACTCAAAACATTTTCGCCCGTGGATGCTGCCCGTGAACCGAGCATGTTTGATGGGTCTGGTTCATAGTCCACCGGGTCCGCTAGCGGATACATGAAACCTGCCGCGTTTTGGAAGAGTTGATACATATTGGCCATCGAACCTGGCTGATCAACAGGCACATCGCCTTCGGACATGATCGCCGCTTTGACTTCTGGCTTAGCCATTTCTCGCGCTCGCTCAGCCAAAGATAAATGCGTCAACTTCATGTACGTAGGTCGACGCTGGAATGCGTGATAGCCCGACAACCCCGATGCCAATCCGATCGGCCGTGATGGAACTTGCGGAAACAATTGCGCCCCTGTTTGATTAGCAGTCACG
>WLTJ01000077.1 GCA_009705435.1 Actinomycetota bacterium
GATACATCAGCATCAAGAAAAAAGACGATCTCAGTTGTGACTGTGGCTAGAGCAGTGTTGCGCGCTGCCGCGGGACCACCACACGCCTCGCGGCGAATAATTTGCGCGCCTTCAATGTTCGCAATTGGTGGAGTTGAACCATCGTCAACGATAACGATCTTGCCAACACCACTCAGTGAAGTCACGAGGGCCGTGAGTTGATCAACAGATTCATTGTGCGCGGGGATCACGACAGTGACATCTGTGGCGTGTAGTGCAACTTGCTGCGCGGGCGCGAGTTGCGGGTGAATCGCTCCAGCGTCCACAAGTCGTGTGGTGACAGTGCTGGCCGACGCGGGAAGCTCGTTGCCTTTTTCAAGCGCCTCTAAAATCTCGCGGGCGGCAGAGGAGAAACGAAAAACTTTGAGTGGTGAACCTGCAGAAACAGTGTCACCTTGGGCAGATTGATATCGCCACCATGAAGAGTCAACGTCGTACTTGGTCACCGTTTCACACCCATTGGTCGCATGCTGTGAGCAATGATTGGGTCCAAGTGTCAAGTATGTGAAGACCTGCATCGGCGTTGGCAGTCCTTGGATCTCCAAGAATTCCGTTCGCACTCACGGCTTTGACTCCATGTGTGCGCATCGTGCCGATGATTTCCTTCAATGGTCGAGTATCACCACTCGTTGCGCGACTCATGTCAACTTGCTTCGGCGAAATGATCAACATCACCGATGTCTCTGTGTGACCTGCATGGGTGTCAGTGTTGTCAACACATGGAGGCGACCAAAAGAGGACCTTATGTTGATCATGGGTCAGGATTTTCATCGCGTCAGATATGGCTTGTGAGTTACCACCATGTCCGTTGATGAAAATTACTCCGTGTGCCCATGTTGCTGACCTCACAAGTTCAACCAAAACATCAGTGGTGGTTCGAGTTCCGATCGACAATGTGCCTTTAAATCCAGAGTGTTCGCCACTTGCAGTGACAGTGACTGGTGGTGCAAGAAAATGATGTGGGCGAGCCGATAGCAGACGTTGACCTAACTCGACAGCGATCTGAGTATCTGTGTCAAAAGGTAGGTGAGGACCATGCTGTTCCCATGAACCCACGGGAATGATCAAGACGGGGCGTACCTTGTGCGCCTCATCGTGAGAGGTCATGGGAGATAACCCCACTTGCGCAAAGATTCAAGAATCAAAGTTGCTGCCACCGAAGGCTCGGCATGAACTGTTTCTCCGTGTCCTTTGCTGGATGATGTATCGGTGATGTGCTTGACCCGCTCGAGGGCGGTGAGGCCGATTGGCGCAAGAGTCACTCTGGGGCGCGGACGATAAGGCCGCAGGGCAGGAGTCTCCACTCGGTCGCCGGTCGCAGTGATGACTTGGATCTCCTGTTTACTGGCGGACATCGTATTTTTCAGTGACGCGCGCCGTAACCGAATGGTTGAGCCTTCGACGGAAAGCACCGCTGGACCACTGATCAAAAGCTGTTCGCGGCGACCCCCATCAAGTCGGCGGACTGCGGTGAATGAAGCGTTGGCATTCTCGGGTAACTCGAGAGCCACTAGGCCGAGTGCTTGATCAATGTTTAATTCGGCAGCGATGAAAGAGGGGACCGAACCGGATCCACGATCATTTGAATAGTCGCCGCACCACACCATGCGAGCTTGAGACATTGCGCCGACAAGGCTGCGGGCGATGACGGAGCTGTCACTTGTCAGATCAATATCGATGCGTACTGCGCGATGTGCGCCGCGCGAAAGTGCATCTCGCAAAACTGCTTCGGCGCCCACTGGTCCGGCGGTCAGCACCAGCACCTCATCGGCAGATTTTTCTGCAATCCGCAAGGCCCACTCAAGGGCTGCCTGATCTGCGAATGAGAAACCAGCAAATCGTTCATCGGGCGTGTCTGACTCAACGGGACCAGAATAATTAACCCATTTGATGCACACTGCAATCGTCATGATGAGATCACCCGATTATGTGCGATGAAAGACGATGCCGAAGCCGCCTTCAGGGTAGGTCCAGGTGATTGCGCCTTCTTTATTACAGACGAGGTAGCAGGTGCCACACTCGTAACAGTTCTCATAGTTGAACAGGATGCCACCATCGCTAGTAGGCACAAAAAGGTTGGCAGGACAGGCAACGACACATTCGCGAGTAGTGCAACCTCGACACGAATCATCATTGACCGTGATGTGGGCACGCTCATGAATACGGAATTCAGAAGTATCAATGCGATCCTGAAACGAAATATCGGGCCAGATAGTCATCAGCCAAATCCTTTCAAGCCGGTGAGAGCGTCACGTACGAGTTCGCTCAGTTTAATGCCCGCTTTTTTGCGTTCTTCGCGCACGATGCGACGAACTCCAGGTTTGGGGGTGGGGTTATCAACGCGAAACATGCGTTCCACGACCCCTGTCACGAAGGCGGGGTATCTGTGTTGCACGCGATCGGATAATACGAGATGCGGTATCTTGCGGAGTTTTTTGTGATCTTGCAAAACAAATGTTTCGTTGAGACGATTTGTATAACTCTTTAAAGAGGCGGCAGAGACATTGCTGGCATCAATCGCCGCAGATGCGGATTGACCTGCGTACATTCCACTAGCCATAGCAAAGTTGACACCTTCAAGCCAGATGCCGGCCGCCAAACACAAAGCCGCAGCATCACCAGCGATTAATAAACCATCAGCGACCATCTTGGGCATCATCTCTAAACCGGCTTCGGGGATGAGATGGGCGGAGTACTCAACGACTTCGCCACCTTCAACAAGGGGAGCGATAGCAGGATGTCGTTTGAGTTCGGCGATGATGTCCTCTGGACGCTTTTTCTGTGCAGACAATTTAGAAAGTTTGAGCACAACTCCGACAGCGATGGTGTCAAGATTGGTGTAAATAAAACCACCACCATTGACTCCAGATGTGCCACCAAGAATTTCTATATCGACACCTTGGTTATCGCGTACTCCGAAACGCTCATCAATAATGTGTTTTGAAAGTGAGAGTGTTTCTTTAACACCGAGAGTGTAATTGTCGGCATTAGCGTTCGGATAGAGGCCAGCTTGCTTGGCCAAGAAGCTATTCACTCCATCGCAAGCAATCACAACAGATGCCGTGAGATCACCATCGGGGCGATCAGTAGAGACTCCACAGACGCGACCTTGATCATCGCGCAGTAGCCCAGTGACAGTCGTCGAACAAATGAGATCTGCTCCCGCTGCTACGGCTTGCTGCGCTAACCAGTTGTCGAAATCGGGACGATACGCAGTTGCACCGTTATAGGGCGCCTGACCCCAAGCGTTACTGCGGTAGTCAATGTTCAAGGCGCCAGTATCTGAGAGCACCATCGTTGAGCGACGTATAACCCAGCGTTGAATAGGAGCGGTCTCAAACCACTGTGGAATGAGTTCATCAAGGATGCGCGGATAGATCACGCCGCCGTACATATTTTTAGAACCTGGAAAAGGCCCACGCTCAATCAGAACGACACGTTTTCCTGAACGGGCAGCGGCGATGGCAGCGCAAGATCCTGCGGGACCAGCCCCGACGACGATGATGTCAGCGTCAGTCACGAGGCACCTTCTTTAACATTCACGCCGAGCAATTGTGCGAGTTCATCAAGAACTGCATTGGCATCGGCAACGATTGCCAGGTCAGACATCTGCATCATCGGGCAATGGGCATCAGTGTTGACGCTGATGATGTGTTCAGGTTGGCCGAGACCACTGGTGTGTTGCACTGCACCGCTGACACCAAAGGAGATATACAAGTCAGGTTGCACGATGACGCCAGTCGTACCAATTTGCCGTTCGTGCTCGACCCAACCGCGATCGGTGATGACACGCGTGACACCCATTGATGCGTCGAGGGCAGCGGAAACAGATTGCAGTTCTCCGAAGCGTTGATGGCTGTCAAGACCCGCACCGCCACTGACAATTCGTGGGGCTTCGGAGAGGTCCATCGTTGACGCATCTGGAGGAAGCACTGCCACAGAGGAAACGCTAGATGTGCGCGATGACGCAGAAGGACCGGAGACTTCAACGGTGGTGATGACTGGCTCATCACCGTGTGTGTCAATACCGCGAATGCCGATTTGCAATGTGGCAACGAATGGTGTCGTGGGGGCGAAGTCGGCGATTGCTAGTCCACCTTGGCGCGCCACGCTGACTTTGTCTGTTGTCACGGCAATGGAGCCCGCGAAAAGTGTCCGATGCAGATGGTGGGCAAGTTGCGGGGCGAGATCTCGACCATCGGGACTGGCGGGCAGAATGAGAGAGTCTGCAGTCAGTCCAACCTGCGCGATGGCTGTGGCGATGACGTGTGCGGTAGGTGGGGACTCAACGAGCCAGATATGAGTGGCCACATGGGCGAGTGAGGTTGCGGCGGTTGCGGTGCCTGTGCCGACGAGCAGAACATTGCCTAGGGCTTCGCAGACGGTTTCATCTGAGCCAACGGGGGCGACTCCATGACGGACAGGGATGACAGCAAGCATGACCCCTTCAGATTACGCCTCTTCTGCCCCTATGTGCCCAATGGGGAGTCAGAGGTTGGTTCGTGAGGATCGTTTTTTATTCACAAAGCGCACGAGTTCAATGAACGCTGTGACGGCGAGCGCAGCGCCGAAAGCCAGCAGGAAGGCTGTCGTGTGGTCGTCTTCAAATTTGGTTCCAAAGGCATACCCCAAGATCCCCGCGTATGAGGCCCAAATGATGGTGGCGACGCCAACCCATCCCATGAACCACCGTTGTGGTTGCTGGGTGAGCCCGGACGACAAAGTCAGAACCGTGCGCCCGCCCGGAATAAATCGGGCAGTGATTAACAGCAGGCCACCGCGTTCTTCAATTTGCTCAGCGGCCCAATGCAGTTTCTTGGCGGTGGACTCTTTTTTGGCTGCGCGACGCTCCACGAATCCGCTCGCGCGACGACCGATTTGATAACTCAAGTTGTCTCCGATGAAGGCTCCAACCGCTCCTGCGACGATCACAAAAACAATGTTGTAGGGCGCTACACCAGCGCTACTTGCTGCCACTCCACCAATGATCACAGTCGTCTCACTAGGGACCACTGGTATCACCGAGTCAAGCAGAGCGATCACCAAAATGACCGCTAAAAACCACCAATTTCCGGAGACTCGATCAAGCCAATCGGTGAGACTATTAATAACTCCAGAGGCTGCGAGCACGTGACGACCTTAGTCGGAATAAATCGCGTGTGCTTGTCTAGCCTTAACCACATGGCAACTATTCGTGAAATTGTGATTGATTGTTCGGACGCTGATGCAATGGCTACTTTTTGGGCGGCAGCTTTGGAGTTTGAATATGTCGGGGCCGCTGGAAGTTATCGGGCGCTGAACGATCCGTCTGGTGGTCCGAAGCTGATCATCCAAGAAGTTGATGAGCCGAAATTGGTCAAGAACCGCGTGCATTTTGATCTTGAGGCTGTGGACATTCGGTCCGAGGCGCGCCGCATGGAAGCGCTCGGTGCAGTGTTGCTCAATGATCGGCGACCAATTCAGGAACATAAAACGCAATGGATGGTTTTAGCCGATCCTGAAGGTAACGAATTTTGCATTTGCCAGATCGGGAAGATTCCTGATGGCGATGACGGATTCCCGGCTTAATCCGTTATTTGCTTACACCGACGAGCCAGCGCGTTCGCCCTCAACAACGGCAGCATGCGCGCGTCGCGGTGCAACACAGTCTCCGACGCGTTCAACGCTGACACCAGCATTCTTCAGATCGTTGTATAACCACTCAACCGGGTTTGGCGGCACCGCCAAGACGACCCACTCGGGATGACGTGTTTGGTTGATGCCCGTGGGGTGATGTAACAATGTCAATTCCCCATTGGCAAAGCCCATCGGGACAAGATCAGTTGTCTGCACGATGCCCTTGGCGCCAGCGCGGATCCACCAGTTCTCCATGTCAAGTGTGATGCCGAGATCTTGACCAACCACCATGCCTGGAGTGACGATTTCAACGACGCATCCGCGATCCGCCAAGACCTCAGCGGTGGACGTGGCGTGATGAAATCCGATCTCATCAACGATCACCACGCTGTCACCCGATTGTGGTCCGCCCATTGGCGCAGAGCCATCCAAAATGGCGCGCACATCACACACGCGCAGTGCTGATTCGTCGTGTTCTGGATCAGCGACCCACCATGGACGAGATGGTTCGGCGCCAGTCGCGACGATGACGTGATCAGGTTTTTGTTCCTCAATCAATCCTGGCCAGACACCCGAGCCGTAGATGATGGTGACACCGAGTCGTGCACATTCGGTGAGTTGATTACGAATCATGTCGCCGAACTCGGCGCGATTGGGAACACTTGCGGCAATGCGTACCTGCCCGCCAGCGACAGTTTCTTTTTCATACACGGTGACTTGATGACCCTTACGTGCCGCCGCAATTGCGGCCTGTAAACCAGCTGGACCTGCGCCAGCAATCATGACTTTTTTCGGCTTGGCGGTGATCGCTAGATGGTCGTTGACTCGCCACTCATTTTCACGACCAGTGCGAGGATTCTCAATGCATCCAAGCCAGCGGTTGAGTCCCATTCGCCCGACACACTCTTGATTGCAACTGAGGCACAGACGAATATCGTCGGTCGCTCCGGCACGGGCTTTCGCGGCGAAGTCGGCATCGGCGATTTGCCCACGCACAATACCCACCAAATCACAGTGCCCTTCAGCTAATGCGCGTTCGGCTTGCAATGGATCCTTGAATCTTCCAACACCGACAACAGGAAGATCAACGGCTTTACGAATAGCGCTAGAAATGAATGTTGCATAGCCAGGGGGAATATGCATGCTGGCTTCGATCATGAACAAACTGGCAGTGGCCACTCCGATTGATGTGTTGATGTAATCAACATTTCCGGTGGCCTCAACTATTTTGGCGACCTCGACTGCCTCATCAATTGTTGTTCCACCATCAATGAATTCATCGCCACACAGTCGCACTCCAAGAGCCAACCCATTTCCGATGGCGTGACGCACTGCGGCCACAATGTCAACCAAAATACGCGCCCGATTGGCGAGCGAACCACCGTATTCATCGGTGCGGCGATTGGTCGCGGGGGATAAGAAACCGCGCACGATTGATGAGTGGCTGCATTGCAGTTCGACGCCGTCAAATCCACCCTCAGCACAATGTTGGGCGACTAATACATAGCCGGCGACGATCTCTTCAATCTCGGCGTGGGTGACGGCCTTGGGGACTTCACGAAAAAGTGGGTCGGCGATAGCTGAGGGAGCCCACACCGGGAGACGGCTAAACATGCTGCTCGCCTGACCACCGTTGTGATTGATTTGAGCAAAGATCGGCACTCGATGGCGATGGACGGCATCCGTGATCTTTTTGTAGCCGGGGATGACATC
>WLTJ01000078.1 GCA_009705435.1 Actinomycetota bacterium
CAACCTTTGGCTACATCAACGCTTCGTGGACTTTACGTGCCGATGTGGTGGCTAATTACACGTGTCGTTTGTTAAACAAAATGAAGTCGACAGGCACTCAGCAAGCCACCCCCCGACTACGAGCGCAAGATCAAAACATGACACCAAGGCCGTGGATTAATGACTTCTCTGCTGGCTATATGGAGCGCATGATGCACCTCATGCCCAGGCAGGGTGACCATGCCCCGTGGATCAATCCGCAATTGATCGCTGTTGATAAGCAGATGATTGTCAAGTCGCCCATCGATGACGGCGCGATGCAGTTCAGCAAAGTGAAGACTTCGGTTTAAGCCGCTGCCTCAGGCTCCCAGCCTGGTCCTGCGAATACATAACGCAAGCGCTCATTGAGATTGTCCGCCTGCTTCACATCACTAACGATGGATGCCATTTCTTGGTACGCCATCTTGATCGGATTCGCAGTGCGAATATTTTTGGTCAATCCATACTGCACTTGACGGATTTCAGGTTCAAAAGTCTTAAAGAGGCGGTCCCAGACAATTAAAATTCCACCATAGTTCTTATCGATGTACTGCTTGTTTGCACCGTGATGGACGCGGTGATGTGAAGGAGTATTGAAAATCTTTTCAGCCCACTCGGGCAAACGATCAATGGCCTCTGTATGAATCCAGTATTGGTAGAGCAAGTTCAGTTGCCGGGCCTTCATAAAAGTTGAATAGTTATATCCGACTAAGGCCATCGGGATGTACATCCATATTGTTAAGAAGCCTGACCAGGTTTGTCGCAGAGCCGTTGACAGGTTGTATCTTCGTCCCGAATGATGGCCCACATGATCAGCCCAAAATAGACGCACCTCGTGCGTCTTGCGATGATTCCAGTAATACAAGAAATCCCAAGCGATGATTGCGGTGAGTATCGAACCTCGCCGAGATCCCAGTCGAGACACACGACGCCGAAAGAAAAAGTTGTATCCGCGTTCGTATGTACCTTGCATCACGAAGCCCATCAAGATTGAGCCCACGAGAAGACCCAAACTTCCAGCGGTATCTTTCTTTTCATAGCCGAGTGGCACTAGTGGATCAGGGGTGGGATTGCCGTCATCAACGGGGGCAACTGCATTGACATCTACAAGTTCGCGTAACTGACGCTTCTGGAGAACACGATGTTCCCAGACCATCGTGGCTGCGAAAATTGGCAAGGTGATCTTGTCAATGAAGTCGATCTTGCGTATTCCAGCCATGGTATGAGGTTAGGGCAGACTGATCTTTTTCGCTAGACGCACCGTTGATAGTTTTTCGGGAGCGGCAAGTCCCTGCATGGCGATTTCGTAATCCGGCAAGGCATACACGTCGCCATCGTCATTGATCATGATGAAGCGATCAAATTTGGCCAAGAATGTACGATCGTGGCTCACCGCCACAACGGTTCCCTCAAAACTGTCAAGTGCTCGTTCAAGCGCCTCTGAAGATTCGATATCCAAGTTGTCGGTTGGCTCATCAAGCAACAACACATTGTGGCCCTCAATCTCGAGACACAAAATCTCTAGTCGTGCCTTTTGACCACCAGATAAGGTCTGAAACTCTTGGCGGGAATGATTGACCAATCCATAACGTGCTAAGGCCTTCATCGACTTCTCATCTTCAATCAAACGATCGCGCACAATGTCTAGACATTGGCGACCAGTGAAGTCGGCGCGGTTATTGATCTGTGTGAACACACCCACCGACGTACGCGGCCCAAAAGTCACTGATCCAACATCGGGAGTCACGCCGTTCAGCACCGCAAGAAGGTGACTCTTGCCAGTTCCGTTCGGACCGATGAGACCCACGCGCTCGCCGTGATGTATCTCATCAGAGAAAGGAAAGAACAAGTCACCAACAGAGACATCGTCAAGTTTCGCAACACGACGCGCAGCATCTGCTCCGCGCAGCCGTACATGTATGTGTTGATCGGCTACAGGTGGCGGTGGCGGACCAGCAGCCACAAACTTTTCCCAACGAGTCTCTGCTCCATTTGCCTTAGTGGCATTTTTAAAGTTTTGCGCGGCCCGTTGCTTCATGATCTTCATGTGGTGGAACAATCGACGCTCTTCGTCATTCCAGCGCTTGAGATCGTCACCGAGTAGTTCTTGACGCTTGGCGCGGGCCTCTGGAAAAGTGAGGTATGACCCACCGTGCACCCAAGCACCAGAACCCTCAATGACAACAATTTTTGTCGCCACTCGTTCGAGGAGAGTGCGATCGTGGCTGACCATCAGGATTGTCGATCGACAAGACTTGATTTGTTCTTCCAACCAGCCGCGAGTGGGGATATCGAGATAGTTGTCAGGCTCGTCGAGCAACAAAACATCTGCTCCTGAAGTCAACAACAAATCGAGGACGAGCCTTTTTCGTTCACCGCCAGATAGTTCGCTCACTAGTCGGCGAGAAAAATCGTCCACTGTTGTTTTGACGCTTCGTTGAGCAGCAGCCTGCCATTTGGTTTCCAGATCGTATCCACCCATGTCGCCCCAGTCGCCAAGGGCCGTGGCGTAACCCATGCCATCGTCGCTGCCATCAGCGAGAGCTTTTTCGGCTGCAACTAAGGCCCGACCCGCCGTTCGCAAATGTGTGGGCGCGACCTCAATCAGCATTTCTCGCAATGTGTCAGTTGGTCTCGACATGCCGACGTCTTGAGTCATCGACAGAACGCTTCCATTGACGGTGAAGTCACCGCCATCACATTCGTATTCGCCAGTCAGGATCTTGAGAATGGTGCTTTTGCCGACGCCATTGGCCCCAACCAAAGCAGCATGCTCGCCTGGCGCAATGCCGAAACTGACATCAAAGAAAAGCTGGTCAGCTCCTGGAGGTGCGTATTCAAGTTCGGAGATGACGATGCTGCTCACACCGCCCATTCTCGCTGCTAAATGGCGTGGCTACACCTTTAGGAGCAATTTGCCGTGATGGCCGCCTGTCATCAACATATTTAACATTGCAGGAAAGTTTTCCACACCGTGTTCGATCTGCTCACGCATCACCAAATCTCCGCTTCGTAGCCAATCTGCCAGTTGCGCTTCGGCACGAGGGTAATGGGCGGCGAAATGGAAGACAGCGAAGCCTTCAATACTGGAGTGACGTTCGGCCAATTTGAGGTAATTCTTTGGACCCCGAACTTCAGTCATTTTTTCGTACTGAGAAATCGCACCGCAAATCACAATTCGCGAACCCAAAACAATGCGCATCAACACATCATCAAGAATTTCTCCACCGACATTGTCAAAAAATACGTTGATGCCATCGGGCGCGAGTTCATCAAGTCGATCACCAACATTTTCATTTTTGTAATCAATGGCTGCGTCAAATTTGAGTTCGTCTACTAAGAATTTCGTCTTGTGAGGGCCACCAGCGATGCCGATCACTTTGCTTGCTCCACTGAGGCGGGCGATTTGCCCAGCCATTGAGCCAACAGCGCCAGCCGCGCCTGAGACCACAACTGTGTCGCCTGGCTTCACTCGTCCCACATCAACGATGCCAAAATAAGCAGTCATTCCCGTTGTGAGACCAAGAGCACCAAGAAATGCAGAAGGTGGCGCAACGCTGGTATCGAGTTTACGCATCGTGAAAGAAGGCATCACGGCATAACTCTGCGAGCACATCGGACCAAAGACATAGTCACCTTCAGCGAAACCTTCTGCTTTGCTCTGCACAACTTGACCGATGCCCAAAGCAGGAATGACGCCGCCGATCTCTGCCCCTTGATGGAATCCACCCTCATCAAGAGTCGTACGAATAAACGCGTCTATGCCCAAAAGATCAACCTTTATGAGCAATTGACCATCTTCTAGTAGCGCAGTTTCTTCTTCGAGATAAGTGAAATTGGAATCGTCAGGGCGACCTGTTGGGCGGCTTTTGAGGATGATTTTTTTATTTATGTATGTCATCACATACCACCATCAACTGACAAGATTTGACCAGTGACCCAACTAGAAGCCGGCGAGACGAAGTACAGCACGGCTTGACCTAAATCTTCTGGTGTACCGAGTCGTCGCATCGGTAGGCGAATTCTTTTTTCTAACATCGGAAGATCTTTGTCTTCAAGCCGCATGGCTTTCATCATGATCTCCGTCGGAACGGCGCCAGGCATGATGCAGTTGACGCGAATGCGTGGTCCAAGTTCTTTTGCGTATGTAACAGTCAGCGAGTTCACGCCTGCTTTAGCAGCCGCGTAATGTCCACTGCCCATCACCGTGCTGACTGCAGCGCGCGAGGAAATGTTGACGATACGTCCACCATCGCGCATGAGTCGTGCCGCAGTATTGGTGCACACCCAAATTGCAGTGAGATTCAGACGCATCGTGGCATCCCATTCTTTGGCATCAAGATCTGTCAGCGGAGTCTGGATAGGGGACCCACCGGCGTTGTTGATCCAGATATCAAGATGTCCGAATTCGGAGATGGCTTTTTGTGCAAGTGCTTCAACAGCGTCATTGTCGGTGACATCAGTGGCGAGAGCAATTGCGCGCCCACCGCGTGCACGTATGCCGGCGGCGACAGCCTCAACTTCGTCTCCACGACGAGCCGCACAGACGACTGCGGCCCCCGCCTCAGCCAAGGTGTTGGCGATACCTTCGCCGATTCCCCGTCCTGCACCCGTGACGACAGCAACGTCATCAGACAAATCAAATAGACCACTCATGGTGAACCTCCATCAGGTTGAAGCGGTTCAACCCTGTGCGAAAAGTTACCAGCAGTAAGTAACGGGGGAAAGAGAAAAATAAAGATTTTTTGGCAACTCCCGTTTTATGGAGCAGACTGCTCGGGTGTCAGAGTCCATTTCCCGTCGACCAGGCCGTCCGCTTGGAGGCCAGCTTGTTGTTGACCGCGAACACGTTTTGGACGCCGCTGAGCGAGTCATTCGGCGCGACGGAGCTGGATCATCTTTGGAAGCCGTGGCCGTTGAGGCGGGCGTGACGAAACCCATTGTTTATGACCGAGTTGGAGGTCGCGCGGATCTGGCTGATGCTCTGGCGGAACGGCTAGCCGATCGCATGGTCTTGGCCACTCGTACCGCTCTAGCAGGGGAAACCCTAAGCCAGACGGGTTTAACTCGTTTTATTGAGGCCAATCTGCGGACCGTGGCGGATCACCGCGAACTGTTTTTATATGTCACTGGAGGCTCCACCGAACAGACGGCCATTGGACGCCTGTCGCTCGCCGAACGTTCGACGACGCCCTTGACTAAGACCTTGGCCGTGTGGCGCTCGGGTATTCAGCAAGATCCAGGCGTGGCTGAAGCCTGGGCTTTTGGCATTGTTGGAATGCTGCAAATGGTCTCCCAATGGTGGATTACCCAAGAAGGTCTGTCGGCCGCCGAGGTGGCAGGGCAAATCAGCGAGCTGTTGTGGAACGGTCTTCCGGGCCGTACGTGAGGCTCGGAATCCGTCAAATGAGGTAAATAACTTACGCGGGGTAGATAAAACTTTTTAGGCGTGTTACTGTCGTCACATATTGATCAACTGGTGAATAATCCAAAGGAACTACATGTCTAATCACGATAGTTACGAAGACCTCACCGAATGTGCGCTCACACCGGAACTTGAACACAAACTTGTGCATTCATTGAGTGAGTGCATCTTCATGTGGGTCAATAGCAAAGGTGAACCATTCGGTGTGGTGATGTCGTATTTGCCTAAGGACGGAAAGTTGTGGCTGACTGCCGCCGAAACACGTAAGCGCATTCCAGCGTTGCGTCGCAATCCGCGTTCATCGATTTGTATTAACAGCACAGGTTCAAAGTTGGGCGGCGGTAAGACCGTGACGTACAAGGGTGACTGCATTATTCGCGATGATCGTGAAACCAAAGATTGGTTTTATCCGGAGTTCGCCAATCGTCTACGCCCCGACAGCCAAGCTGCTGCTGACGAGTTTCGTAAGTTTCTTGATTCACCGCATCGCGTGATCATGGAATTCACGCCGGATTACACACTGAGTTTCGATGCCACATTGATGTGGGCCCGTTCGCCAGACGCAGTGAAGTAAGCCAGTTTTACCCGTACAAAATCAAATACTTTAGGAGACACATCATGTCAATGACCGAAGAATTGCCAGCCCACTTACAAGGTAATGGGCGACCAACACAAGAAGAACTCACACTGACTGACCTCAAAGTGGTGGGACATATTCCCGCCGAACTTGACGGTCGCTATCTGCGCAACGGCGCTAATCCATTGACGGGTATGAGTGATCATCCGTTCTTTGGTGACGGCATGATTCACGGCATCCGCCTGCAAGGTGGTCAAGCTAAGTGGTATCGCAATCGTTATGTGCAGACTCCGTTCATTAAAGATCCTTCGATCAATATTCTTGATCCGTCGGTGACTATGGATATGACTTGCTCGAAGGCCAACACACATGTTGTCGGTCACGCTGGTCAAATTTTGGCTCTCGAAGAAGGTCACTTTCCGTATGTCCTTGATGGAAATCTGAACACCATTGGTTCAACCGATTACAACGGAGTTCTCAAGGGTGCATTTACAGCTCACCCGAAGATCTGCCCAAAGACTGGCGAGATGTTGGCTTTTGGTTATGCACCACTCCCGCCGTACCTCACATATGTCCGCGTTTCAGCCGACGGCAAGATGGTGCAACGTGAAGAAATCACGGTGACTGGTTCAACCATGATGCATGACTTCAACATCACCGAAAATTATGTGGTCTTCATGGACTTGCCGGCAGTGTTTGATCTCAACTTGGCCATTGAAGGCAAGATGCCGATTACCTGGAGCGACACCTATCCAGCACGACTCGGCGTGATGCCACGTAACGGCAATGACTCTCAAGTGGTGTGGTACGACATCAATCCTTGTTACGTCTTCCACCCGATGAATAGTTACGAAGAAGGTGACAAGATCATTTTGGATGTTGTCCGCTTTGAACACATTTGGAAGAAAGATGCCATGGATTTCCCGGCACCCAACTTGTGGCGTTGGACGATCAACACCACAACTGGCAAAGTCACCGAAGAGCAGATCGACGATCGTGGAGCAGAATTCCCACGTGTCAACGATGCTGTGATTGGTTCAAAGCATCGCTATGGCTACGAGATGTCAATGGGCAATGCAGGCTTCGGTGAAGTTGATGCAGGCGCGATTCTGAAGTATGACCGCGAAGCAGGCAACTGCGCCAGCATCGAACTTGGTAAAGGTCGAGTGTGTGGTGAAGCAGTCTTTGTTGCTGCCGACGGAGCCAAGTCAGAAGATGATGGGTACGTCATGACTTATGTTTATGACCAGTCTCAAGATTCAAGTGAGTTCGTGATCTTCGACGCTAAAACAATGAGCGACGAACCGATCGCAACAGTTCAATTGCCA
>WLTJ01000079.1 GCA_009705435.1 Actinomycetota bacterium
AATCGGCCCTTCAACGGTGACCTCACCAACAGTGCCCGTCGTCGGCGTCACCGCAGTGAAACCAGGTTCTACGGGTACATCAGTTGATGGAGCCTCCGTTGACACAGCAGAGTCGCTCGGTCCAGTCGAAGTATCAGTGGACGACTCATCTCCAGAACAACTCACGATGACCAGTAACAGTCCTGTAAATACCGATGTCAATTTAAAAGATTTCTTCATCAGATTCTCCCCCGCTCAGAAATCACGGTAGCAGAAGTGATCTGCGAACCTCCAGATTTGCCCTAAGTTAGCGACATGACCGACACAAACTTCCCTCACAATCCCAACTCCTGCGACGCCTGCCGAATCATCGATGAAAGTGACGGCAAGGTAGATGGCCGCATGTTCAACCTTGATCACTGGGACATCAGTGAAGAGCGTATGTACTTCAAAAGATTTCGTAGCAGAGAGGAAAAAACGACCGACAAGGTAACGGGATTCGCTGGTTCAATGAAGTTTGTCTATCTCCACTTAGTGTGGTTCTCTATTTGGATCATGTTTCATATCGGAGTTTTAGGCTCCTCAGGACAGTTTGACGTTGGCTATAGCACCCTCACCATGATCGTCAGTCTTGAGGCCATCTTTCTTTCTACCTTGGTGATGGTCACTCAGAACCGCCAGGCAAAAAAATTGGAATCTCGCTCTCAAATAGACTTCGAATCGAATCTTCAATCACTCGTATGGTCAGTCCACATCGCTGACAAACTCGGCGTTGACGTCAAACACGTCGAAGCACTTTGTGCCGAAGTCATCCAAGAGTCGCGACAAACGAATTAGCCCTGTGAGGTCAGTTCTACTGTCACATATCTAAGGATTGATGCACTAAAGTTCCATAGGTCCACAGGAGCACACGATGAATTCGCACGACCTATCACCAAAAGATGCCTCACGCCATACCAGCGAGCGCAATCGCTCTGTCGAGTTTGAACTTGATCCTGCAGATTTTGAACGCGCTCAACGCGGGTTCATCGCTTCGCATCCCACAGGTCAGATAACTGACGACAACGGTCGCAGGGTCTCCGATATCTCGGCTTACGCATTTCTTCAAACCGAACCCCCTGACACAGTGCATCCAGCTTTGTGGCGTCATGCTCAACTCAATGCCAATCATGGCTTATTCGAAGTGACCGAAGGAGTCTGGCAGGTACGCGGTTACGACATTTCAAATATCACTTTCATCAAAGGTGAGACGGGTTGGGTGGTCATTGATCCGCTCACCGTTGAACACACTGCACGCGCTGGCTATGAACTAGTCACCCAACATCTCGGATATCGCCCAGTGACTGCCGTGATCTATACCCACTCACACGCCGACCATTTCGGTGGAGTCAACGGTGTCACAACACAAGAAGATGTCAACGCTGGTCGTTGCCTAGTCATCGCACCAGTGGGTTTTATGGCCGAGACGATCGGCGAGAATGTCATCGCTGGTCCAGCAATGGGGCGACGCGGTACTTATCAATTTGGTCCGATGTTGCCGGCGGGACCTAAAGGACATGTCGATTGTGGCCTCGGCAATTCCATCCCCGTGGGTCCCCCAGGACTCATTGCTCCGACTCACGACATCACGTACACCGGCGAAGAAATGACCGTCGATGGAGTGCGGATCATCTTTCAACTCACGCCCGAGACCGAAGCACCTGCGGAGATGAACTTCTTTTTTCCAGATCTCAACGGTTTGTGTATGGCAGAAAACTGCTCGCACACCATGCACAACTTGGTCCCGATTCGCGGCGCTCTCGTGCGCAACTCCCTCAAATGGTCAAAATACATTAATGAAAGCATCGAACTTTTTGGTGCCCGTACCAAAGTCTTGTTCACTTCTCACAACTGGCCTCGCTGGGGCAACGACGATCTCATCAATTTCTTAGAGTTGCAACGCGATCTCTATAAATGGATGCACGATCAGACAATGCGTCAAGCAAACCTCGGCCTCAACGCATTAGAAATCGGCGACAAACTTGAGTTGCCCGATGATTTCTTGGCTCACGATCACACCCGTGGCTTTTATGGAGATTTAGTACACAACAGCAAGGCGGTATATCAGCGCTATCTCAGTTGGTACGACTGCAACCCGGCCAACCTCCATAAATTGCCCCCCGTCGAAGTTGGCCAGCGTTACGTGGATCTCGCAGGAGGAGCCGAAGCACTACTGAGCAAAGCACGCGCAGCATTCGCTGCCGGCGACTATCGCTGGGTTGCTGAACTCGTCAATCATTTAATTTTTGCCGATCCAACACATAGTGAAGCCCGCGCCTTGCAGGCTGACACGCTTGAGCAGTTGGGTTATCAATCGGAGTCTTCAACTTTTCGTAATTCATATCTCACGGGAGCCATGGAACTTCGTCAGGGCCCACCCCAACTCGGTAGTTCACAGGTGCGTGGACGCGGACTTCTCATAGCGATGACGATTGAGCAGATCTTCGACACCTTGGCAGTGCGTTTGATATCGGAGAATGTCAGTGGACTGAGTCTCAAAATTAACTGGCACTTCAACGATATGGGCGGGACTGCGGACGAAAGATGGTTGCTCGGCCTCTCCCATCGAACTCTGTATTCGGTTCAGGGTCGCAACGATGAAAAGGCACAGGCGACTTTGACTATGGCGCGTAGTACGTTGATTTCGGTGATCATTCAAGAGACAACTTTTATTGATGAGATCGGCAAAGGTTCCATCGTTATTGACGGCGACGCCACAGCCTTGTTGACAATCTTTGGCAATCTCGATGCTTTCCCTAACAGCTTCAATATCGTCGAACCTTAAGGCCGCAGTAGGATCATCTTCATGACCAATCACGCAACAACTCTCCGTGCTACCTATAACTCGGGCCATACTCGCCCATTGGCCTGGCGCAAGCAGCAACTTGAGCAGATGATCAAGATGATCGAAGAGAACGAAGATGACTTTCTCGCGGCCTTGAAGACTGACCTCGGCAAACCGAACGTCGAAGGTTTCATCACCGACATCGCTTTCGTGACAGGCGAAATTAAGTTGATGTTGAAGAACCTCAAAAAGTGGAATAAGCCTCAGCGTGTGCCAACCCCACTTGTCACTATGCCCGCCAAGTCACACCTCATCCCTGAGCCACTCGGAGTTGTGTTGGTCATTGCCCCATGGAACTACCCCGTGCAATTGCTTTTAGTTCCTGCCGCTGGAGCAGTTGCTGCCGGCAATACCGTAGTGATGAAGCCTTCCGAAGTTTCTGCCGCCACCTCGGCAGTGTTGGCACGCCTTGTACCGAAATATCTTGATCAGAAGGCAATCACCCTTGTCGAAGGTGGAGTGCCCGAGACGACCGCGTTACTCGCTCAACATTTTGATCACATCTTCTACACCGGCAACGGAACCGTTGGCCGCATTGTGATGGCCGCTGCTGCCAATAACCTCACACCCGTCACGCTTGAACTTGGTGGGAAGAGCCCTGTCATCATTGATGAGTCAGCCAACATTCATGTCACTGCTCGCCGCATTGCTTGGGGCAAGTGGCTCAATGCCGGTCAGACCTGCGTCGCTCCCGACTACATCTTGGTCAATGAAAAAGTTCGTCAGCCTTTCTTGGACGAACTCGGCAAAGCGATCACCGATTTCTTCGGGGCCGACCCGCAAACAAGCGAAAGCTACGGACGCATCGTTTCGCCCCGCCACTTTGATCGCTTGAAGTCATTGATGAATGGTGGCAAGGTCGTCATCGGAGGCGAGACCAATGCCGAGAGCCGCTACGTTGCTCCAACGGTATTGGCCGATGTCGATATCAACTCGGCGCTGATGAATGAAGAGATCTTTGGACCCTTATTGCCCGTTCTCTCAGTCACCTCAACTCAGCAGGCTATTGATTTCATTACCGCTCGCCCACATCCTTTGGCGTTGTATGTCTTTGCCGAAAACAAATCAGTTGTCAATGAAGTGTTGACGCGTACGACGGCAGGCGGAGTAACTGTCAACGGAACCCTGATGCACCTCACCAGTCCGCATTTGCCATTTGGCGGTATCGGCGAAAGCGGTATGGGCGGTTATCACGGCAAGTCGGGTGTGCGTTTGTTCCAGCACATGAAGCCCGTGCTCAGCCGTGGTACCAAACTTGATCCGTCACTGGCCTATCCGCCGTACACGGCCAAAAAAGCGAAACTCTTCCGCAAATTGCTCTAGTCAGTCAGAGTCAACTCGGTATCGGAGTTGTTCCACCACTCATGATGTATTCGAGCCACCACTGAGGCGCATTGTCGAGCAAGTTTCCTAGGTGTGAATAGTCATGCCAACGACAGATCTTTCCATCACGAATTTCCATCACGGATGTGAATGGATGGACAATCACTTCGCCCGTATGGAAGTGCCATACCTCTTTATGTTCAGTGATCACAACGTCGCCCTCAGCCAAAACATTTCCTGGTTGATGGACCATCTTTTCTGTCGGTCCAAGTCCAAGTCGTAAACGTTCGGCGATCTCTTGACCGCCGACAACTGGTGGCACTGCTCCAACGTCCATATATTCAGCGTCATCAGCAAATCGTTGTGCGACATCGCTCCAGTCTTTGGCATACATTGAATTCCAATGAGCCTCGGCGACGAGTTTGTTGGCTTGTTGTTGTGTTCCCATTTTCCCCTCATTACGAATGAAAGAACTTCACGATTTGATATCTGCTAACTTCATCTTATGAATCTCACCAGCAATGTTCTTTCAATTCTTCTGGCAATGATTTGTTTTGCTTCCGCATATGCAGACTTCACCTTGAAGCCACAAGTAGTCGAGAGTCTGACACACCTTAAAGTGCCCCTGCGTATTATGCCCGCCCTGGGAATCGCCAAGATCGCTGGAGCCCTCGGATTACTCATCGGTTTTTCTAATGATGGCCTGCGGGTCTACGCCGCGCTCTGCCTAAGCATTTACTTTCTTTTGGCGATTTGGTTTCACCTACGCGTGCGAGACACATTAAAAGGCACTGCTCCAGCGATGGTTTTGTGCGCACTCAGCATCACCACCTTGATCACTAGTCTCTAACAACTATGGTTCAGTGAGTTGTGTGGCGCGTGAAGGCCGCAGATATTTCCTTCTCGGCTGCTTCACGACCTTCCCATCCACGCACAGTTGTTTGTTTATTGGGTTCGATTAATTTATAAACCTCGAAAAAGTTACCGACTTCAGCAAGTAAATGCGGGGGCAAATCATCTATGTCTGCATACTGAGCGAAGCGTGGATCATGCGACGGGACGCACAGCACTTTGGCATCCCCACCGGCTTCGTCTTCCATCCAGAACACGGCCACAGGACGAACATACACATGGCATCCTGGAAAAGTTGGCTGACTCAGCCACACCAAAGCATCGAGCGGGTCACCGTCTTCCCCCAAAGTATGAGGAAAGAATCCATAGTCAAGCGGGTATTGGGTGGCCGTGAACAAAGTTCGGTCAAGCCAAATGGCACCAGTTTCATGATCCATTTCGTATTTATTGCGAGACCCTTGCGGGATCTCCACAATCATTTCAACTTCCATGGACTGCTGTCGCCAGAGAGTCAACAGTGACTTGCATATTGAGACGATTGTGTTCGCCACGGTCCACAACACCACTGACTTTTTTGCCTAACCAATCAGCCAACTTGCTGCGGCGATCAATCCACGAATGAGTGACTAACGTTCCGTTCGCCGACGGCGCAACTTCCCACACCCAGTCACACCAACGTGAACCACCGACCATCAATGCAAACACAATCTTGGTGTCGGGCACATACTCAAAAACCTTCACCGTAGTATTCCAACTCTTCGTACCACTTGAGTTATGACCCTTGAATTGCGCTCCGACAGCGGGACCGGTAGCACCTTTGACCCATTCCCCACCTTGATTTTCAGGAGACCATTCTCCCATCCGAGGTAGGTCACTGACCAGTGCCCACACGGCTTGCGGAGTGGCGTTGATCTCTTTGCTGATGATCACGGGTGCGCTGGTCATCAGGATGGACCTGAGAACTGATTCTCGTTACTACGAGCAGCGCGAGTCGTGTCATTATCTTCACCTTCGTAACGCGCGATTTCATTACGACCAACGACATGCCAGTGCACTTCGTCGGGACCATCAGCCAAACGCAGCGTGCGCTGACTGGCGTACATGCGAGCCAACGGCGTCCACTGTGACACACCAGTTGCTCCGAATACCTGAATTGCTTCATCGATGATTGCGCAGACTCGAATCGGCACCATGGCCTTGACAGCACTCACCCATACGCGGGCTTCGGCGTTACCCATGGTGTCCATGGCCTTTGCGGCACGCAACACCATCAATCGACAGGCTTCAAGTTCAATACGCGCTTTCGCAATGACCTCGGTGTTCTTTCCAAGTCGAGCGATCGGCTTACCGAAAGCCTCGCGACTGAGTCCACGACGAATCATCAGTTCCAGGGCTCGCTCACCAGCACCGATCGAACGCATGCAGTGGTGAATTCGACCAGGTCCGAGACGCACCTGAGAAATCTCAAAGCCCCGTCCCTCACCCAACAACATGTTGTCCGCTGGCACTCGCACATTGGTAAAACGCAGATGCATGTGGCCGTGCGGCGCGTCATCTTCACCAAAGACTTCCATCGGGCCAAGAATTTCAACTCCAGGCGTATCCGTTGGAACGAGAATCTGTGAATGGCGACGATGGGGGCCAGCATCTGGACTCGTCATCAGCATGCAGATCATGATCTTGCAACGCGGGTCACCAGCACCAGAGATGTAGTACTTCTCGCCATTGATCAACCACTCGTCGCCATCACGGACAGCGCGGCACTCAAGATTCTTGGCATCAGATGAAGCCACATCGGGCTCAGTCATGGCATAGGCCGAACGAATTTCCCCAGCCAGCAATGGCTCAAGCCAACGCTTCTTTTGTGCAGGTGTCCCCACGCGCTCAAGGACTTCCATATTGCCAGTGTCTGGAGCACTGCAGTTCATTGCCTCAGAGGCAAGCGGACTCTTTCCCAATTCAACAGCAATGTAGGCATAGTCAAGATTGGAGAGACCCTCCCCAGTTTCTGCATCAGGCAAGAAGAAGTTCCACAAACCACGAGCTTTGGCTTTGGCTTTCAGCGCATCAAGCAGTTCTAGTTGGCCAACTCCGTAGCCCCAATGGTCAGCGCGACCCTCTCCCAGTTTGTAGTACTGAGCGGTCACTGGATTGACTTCCTCAACGATGAAGTTCACGACCGCTTCATAAAGCGGCATGACTTTGGCTGACATCGCCAAGTTCATTGAGTCGTCGGTGTTATTTCCTGAGTGCATTCCGGGCTTAGGCATAG
>WLTJ01000008.1 GCA_009705435.1 Actinomycetota bacterium
ACTGAAGCTCTGCGAAACCTGATGCAACCTTTTCTTGAAGACCTTTCTTCTGAAACTTTGGCGACTTCTCTGCGCTGGGCCGACGGTGAGGCGAACACGAATCTTGACGGTGAAGCAATCTTTATCGGCGTCGAACGGGCGAGTATCTCCCCGAGATAGGTCAGTTGGCGGTATCCTGCCAAACCACACCACTGAAAAGGACAAACACTATGGCCAGCAAACCGGTCAAGAAGTCAGCGCCAGCCAAGAAGGGCACCCCTGCTAAGAAGGCCGCTCCCGCGAAGAAGAAGGCTGCGCCAGTCAAGAAGAAGGCTGCCCCGGCGAAGAAGAAGGTTGCGCCTGCGAAGAAGGTTGTGGCGAAGAAGGCTGCCCCGGCGAAGAAGAAGGTTGCGCCTGCGAAGAAGGTTGTAGCTAAGAAGGCCGCCCCTGCGAAGAAGGTTGCCCCGGCGAAGAAGAAGGCTGCGCCAGTTAAGAAGGTTGCGCCTGCGAAGAAGGCCGCGCCGGTTAAGAAGGCTGCGCCGGTTAAGAAGGCTGCGCCGGTTAAGAAGGCTGCGCCAGTTAAGAAGGCTGCTCCTGCGAAGAAGGTTGTAGCTAAGAAGGCCGCCTCAGTTAAGAAGGTTGCGCCAGTCAAGAAGGTTGCGCCGGTCGTAGCCAAAGTCGTTATCCCAGTTGTCCCGAAAAAAGCACCCAAGCCGGTGTTCGTGAAGCCAGCCGTTCCAGGCAAAAAGTCTGTCACCAAAGACGGGATCATCTCCAACAAGGATTTTGATTTGGCTTTTCTCCGCGTTCAGCGGGGACTATTGGTTGCCGAGCGGGACCGTCTTTTGGGGCGCGCTGAGACCTTAGAGAGTGAACTTGAAAAACTCATCGAAGAAGCCGGAATGGGCGACGATCAGTTTGATGAGGACGGGGGCGAGGGCGACACGATGGCGGTTGAGCGTGAACGGGATCGCGTGTTGTCTGATCAGGCTCGCCAAACCGTTGAAGAAATTGATGCTGCATTGGTGCGTATCTGCACTGGTGACTACGGCTACAGCGTGGTTTCAACGCGACCAATTCCCCGCGAACGTCTTGAGGCCATTCCATGGGCGATTGAACTCGTCGAGGAGAAGGTCGGCGGAATCGGGCGCCGCTAGGTGGCGATAGTGAACGAGGAGTCCGCAGATCCAGGGGTCAGCGCAGTAATTGGTCGTCGACTTGGAAACTTCCCAAGGACAGCGATTTTCGTTGTCCTTGTTGCTGTTGTCATTGATCAATTAACCAAACATTGGGCGGTATCGCATCTCAATGACGGTCATGTTGATCATGTGATTTGGACGTTGCAGTGGAACTTGTCATTTAACGGCGGAATGGCTTTCGGTCAAGGGCAAGGTTTTGGCCCGTTCATTGCGGTCATCGCCACAATCGTGGTCGTGGTGCTGTTGCTATCTTTGCGTCAGCAAGGGACCACCCGATCTCATGTCCCGATCGGGTTGATCGTGGGTGGGGCATTGGGAAATATTATTGATCGTTTGTTTCGCGGCGAAGGTTTCCTTCAAGGCAAAGTCATCGATTTTATTGATTTTCAGTGGTTTCCAATTTTTAATGTTGCCGATATGTGTGTCGATATCGGTGGAGCGTTGTTAGTTCTGAGTTATTTGCTCGCAAAGCCGAAAGTAGATCATGCCTGAGATTGTCACCGAAGAGATACCTGAATCATTGGCCGGTGAACGTCTTGATCGAGTTGTTTCACTGATAGCGGAAATCAGTCGCTCAGATGCGGCGATCACGATAGCCAGTGGGGCAGTCCAACTTGACGGCGCAATTGCTTCGACTGGAAAACTGCGCTTGAAGGCTGGACAAGTCGTTTCTGTTGATCTTTCTAAATTGCCGCAAGTGGAACTTCCGGGTCCAGACCCGAGTGTGCTCGTGGACATTGTTTATGTGGACGAGCACATCATCGTTGTCAACAAGGCCGCTGGCGTGGTTGTGCATCCCGGAGCGGGAAATATGGAACGCACTTTAGTGAACGGGTTACTTGCTCTGTATCCCGAAATTTCGTCAGTGGGTGAAGAACATCGTCCAGGAATTGTCCATCGTCTTGATATCGGAACGACGGGACTGCTTATTGTGGCGCGCACTCAAGAGGCCTATGAAGAACTTGTGGCGATGATGTCGCTACGCGAAGTCAAACGCCACTACTTAGCTTTGGTTTGGGGACACCCATCAGCACCAATGGGGACGATTGATGCACCTATTGGACGCGACCCGCGCGATCCCTTGCGGATGGCTGTTGTTGCCAGTGGTAAGCCTGCGCGTACTAACTACGAAGTCCTTGTGACATTTCCTGAGCCCGAGGTATCCCTTGTGGCCTGCGAACTTGAAACCGGCCGAACCCATCAGATCAGAGTCCATCTTCAGGCCACGGGTCACCCAGTTGTAGGGGACCCAAATTATGGCGGAGCGCGCGCCCCTTTAGTACTTGGCCGACCCTTCTTGCATGCTGAGAGATTGGTTTTTGATCACCCGATAACGGGCGAGCCTCTCGCATTCGAGGTCCCGTTACCGGCAGATTTGCAAGTGGCTCTGGACCGCTGCCAACAAGACGTTTAACCTGCTAACCTCCAATCAACCGTGAATTGAGTCCCGTGAGGCTCGAACGGAAGGACATATGAAGAATCTTGAGGGCAGTAGCCCGTCAACTCAGAGAGTCTCGGTACTCGGTCAAGCCGATGTGAATCGAGCGATTACTCGTATTGCTCATGAGATCATTGAACGCAATCGGGGACTTGAAGGCGTTGTCATCATTGGTCTGCAGCGCGGCGGAGTCTGGTTGGCGGATCGACTCGCAGCAGCGATCAATCACATTGAAGGCGAATCTGCTCATCCGCTCGTCACCGGATATCTTGACGTCTCACTCTTTCGTGATGACATCTCTCTTCGACCTGTCACTCCACTTTCGGTGACCGATATACCTATTGATCTTGATGGCTCAAAAGTAGTTCTCGTGGACGATGTTCTGTTCACTGGTCGAACCGTGCGTGCCGCTCTTGATGCACTGAACCAGTACGGCCGTCCAGCATCGGTGCAACTGGCCGTGATGATTGATCGCGGGCATCGCGAGCTGCCAATACGCCCAGATTATGTCGGAAAAAATCTACCCACGGGCCGAGATGAGGATGTGCACGTGACCTCTGAGGCAGTGACCCTTGAACGCAGGGTGACTCAATGAAGCATTTACGCAGCATTGAAGAACTTGGAGTTGAGGGCATCGTACGAATCTTGTCGTTAAGCGAGCACATGGCGCAGGTAAATCAACGGCCCGTGCCCAAGGTGCCAGCGTTGATCGGTCGCACGGTTGTGAGTTTGTTTTTTGAGGACTCCACTCGCACGCGCATTAGTTTTGAAACTGCTGCCAAACGCTTGTCCGCTGACACGATGACTTTTAGTGTGTCAACGTCAAGTGTCAATAAAGGTGAGAGCCTGCGCGACACTATTGAAACCGTGAGCGCCATGGGTGTTGCTGCATTTGTGGTACGCCATAAAACAAGTGGTATCCCGTGGCAATTAAGCCAATGGACTGACGCTTGCATTATTAATGCCGGAGACGGTTGGCATCAGCATCCGACACAGGCTCTGCTGGACACCTACACCGTGATGAGCACGCTTGGTCGAACGCCGAGCGCCACATGTTTGGCTGGTTTACGGATAGCCATAGTTGGAGATGTCCGCCATAGCCGAGTTGCGCGCAGCAATGTCCAAGCGTTTACAGCACTTGGTGCGCAGGTGGTACTGGTGGCTCCGCGAACCTTGCTTCCGCCTGGAGTTGAAGACTGGCCTGTTGAAATCTCGAGTTCGCTGGATGAGGTGATAGGAGATGTGGATGTCTTGTACATGTTGCGGATGCAACGTGAACGGATGAACGAGGCCTTAGTTCCCCATCTTGGCGAGTATTCGCAACGCTTTGGGCTTGATGAACGGCGTGCCACTTTGTTGCGTGACACCACTTTAGTGATGCACCCTGGCCCGATGAATAGGGGAGTGGAGATGGTGGTTGACCCCGCAACTTTGCCTGGCAATGTCATCACTCGGCAAGTGGCCAATGGGGTTTCGGTGCGAATGGCCGTGCTCTTTGACGTCCTCGGTGGTAGCGAAGTAACGACTGGAGCGCAAACATGACGAATCAACAGACGATCAACATTCGTGGCGGACGACTGATGGATCCACTGACAGGTCGCAACGGTCGTATGGCCGACATTCATATTGCTACTGGACAAGTTCGTGCTGTTGTCGACTCAGGGAACGATCTTCCAAGCGCGGATATAGAACTTGATGCCACGAACTGCATTGTTAGTCCTGGATTAGTTGATCTGCATGTTCATTTACGTGAACCTGGGCGTGAGGAATCTGAGACAATTGAAACAGGAAGTCGTGCTGCGGCCCTCGGTGGATTTACAGCGATAGTGGCGATGCCAAATACAGAACCTGCTCAAGATTCACGCATTGTTGTGGAGTTTGTTCGAGCACAAGGTGAGCGTGCGGGGCTGTGCGAGGTCGTCCCCGCTGGTTGCATTACTTTGGGTCGTGCAGGTGAGGCTCTGGCTCCTTACGATGAACTGCGCGATGCAGGTGTGCGATTGTTTACCGACGATGGAAACGGCGTGCAAGATCCATTGTTGATGCGTCGTGCTCTGGAATACGCTCGTGACTTAGATGTGACTTTGGCGCAACATTGTGAAGTGAGTCGCCTCACAACGGGAGCCGTGATGCATGAGGGCTCATGTTGCGGTCATCTCGGACTTCCAGGGTGGCCAGCGATTGCCGAAGAGTTAATGGTTCATCGCGATATTGAACTGGTTCGTCTCACTGGCGCAAGGATTCACTTCTTGCACTTGTCAACGCAGCGCAGTGTGGACATGGTTCGAGTTGCAAAAGCCCAAGGACTAGCGATCACGGCTGAGGCTGCACCCCATCACTTCACCTTGAGCGATGAAAGCCTGCGGAGTTTTGACACTGTCTACAAAGTCAACCCGCCACTGCGAACGGCCCTTGACATCCAAGCCCTCAAAGATGGCTTGGCCGATGGCACCATTGACGCCATTGCCACCGATCATGCCCCTCATGCCAGTCACCTCAAAGAACAACCCCTTGATCAAGCACCGCCAGGAATGCTGGGCTTGGAGACTGCGTTGGCACTCGCCTTAAGCGAACTGACGATGGATGTGTACGACGTTTTGGCGGCACTCAGTTGGAAGCCCGCGAAGATCGCTGGTATTGACGATCGACATGGACGGCCAATAGCGGTAGGTGAACCGGCGAATATCACGGTTTTCAACCCTTCTGTTGAGTGGACCGTGGATCGCGAGATGGTGGCCAGCAAAAGTAAAAACACTCCATATCACGGTCGAGTTGTCTCAGGGAAAGTCCGCCACACGGTCTTTAACGGCCACGGCGTGGTTATCGAAGGGGTTGCCCAACTCTGATGGATAATCATTTTTTATACAGTACAATGAATAATCATACAAAGAAGGAAATCTGATGACAATTCGTGAAGCAGCACTAGTTCTTGCTGACGGCAGTGTGTTCGAAGGTGAGGGCATAGGTGCGGAGTCAGCGTCAGGAATCTCGGCTGGAGAGGTCGTCTTCAACACTGTTCTGAGCGGATATCAGGAGGTCATCACTGACCCTTCATACGCCGGCCAAATCATCAGTTTCACTTATCCGCATATCGGTAATTACGGGGTGACATCTTTGGATAATGAGTCGTCACGTCCGTTTTGCCGGGGAGTGATCGTACGTGAAATGGCGCGCCGACACAGCAACTATCGTGCCGAAAATAGTTTGGATGCACTGCTGGTCAAAAGTGGTGTGTCAGGCATCGGTGGTATTGACACACGCCGTTTGACTCGCGTGTTGCGAGATGCGGGTGCGATACCTGGTGCATTCGGCACAGCGTCGTACGAGGAATTGCTGGCTGCGGCGCGAGCTGAACCTGGTACTGATGGAGTTGATTTGGTTTCCACTGTCACCACTGGCAAGCGTTATAGCGTCGGCAATGGTCCTCTCAAAGTGGTGGCCTATGACTTTGGCATCAAGACGACCATTCTTCGCTGCCTGTCAGACATAGCCACAATTGAAGTTGTGCCGGCATCGACGACGGCAGCTGAAGTTATGGCGATGAACCCACAGGGCGTGTTTTTGTCAAACGGACCTGGCGATCCAACGACTGTCCCCTATGCGGTTGAAGCGATTACTGAATTAGTTGGGCAGGTTCCGGTTTTTGGCATCTGTCTCGGACACCAGTTGCTGAGTTTGGCTTTGGGTGGTCAGACCTACAAGTTGCCGTTTGGTCATCACGGTGGAAATCATCCGGTGCAACATCTGGCTTCTGGTCATGTTGAGATCACGAGTCAAAACCACAACTTCTGTGTTGATGCTGAAAGCCTCGGCGGACGAGTCTCAACGACACATATCAATCTCAACGACAAGAGCAATGAAGGTATGCGGGTCAAAGATGCTCGGGCATTCAGTGTGCAGTATCACCCCGAGGCTGGGCCTGGTCCTCACGACAGTCGTTATCTTTTCGAGCAGTTTGCCGAACTCATGAAGAATGGAACTTTCTGATCATGCCTAAGCGCACTGATATCTCATCAATCCTGATCATCGGATCGGGTCCTATTGTCATCGGTCAAGCCTGCGAATTTGATTATTCAGGAACTCAGGCATGTCGCGTCCTCAAAGAAGAGGGCTACCGCGTCATTCTGGCCAATTCCAATCCAGCCACAATTATGACTGACCCAGATTTTGCTCACCGAACGTATATTGAGCCACTCACTTGGGAAGTGATCGCCAAAATCATTGAGCGCGAAAAACCCGATGCTGTTTTGGCCACACTCGGTGGGCAGACAGGTTTGAATTTAGCGATGGCCTTGTTTGAGCGTGGATTGGTCGGAGTCCCAGGCACACCTGAACTCATCGGTGCCAATGCCGAATCGATTTCGACAGCTGAAGACCGTGGCAAATTCAAAGAGGCGATGATTGAAATCGGACTCAAGGTTCCTGCGAGTGGAATAGCACACACACTGGAAGAATCTTTAGAGGTCATTAAGGTGATCGGGCTCCCAGCCATTATTCGGCCTGCATATATTTTGGGTGGGCGCGGTACTGGTATTGCGGCGACACATGAAGAGTTTGTCAAATTGGCATCAAACGGATTGCATGCCAGTCCGATCAGTGAAATTTTGATTGAGCAAAGTATCGCTGGTTGGAAAGAATACGAACTTGAAGTGATGCGTGATACCGCCGATAACTGCGTGATCATTTGTTCAATTGAAAACTTTGATCCCATGGGGGTCCATACTGGTGATTCAATCACGGTTGCTCCTGCGCAAACTTTGAGCGACGTCGAATATCAACTGATGCGCGATGCTGCTCTGGCGTGTATTCGCCGTGTGGGTGTTGAGACTGGTGGCTCAAATGTGCAGTTCGCAGTTAATCCCGAGACTGGTGAACAAGTAGTCATCGAGATGAACCCGAGAGTTTCGCGTTCAAGCGCATTGGCCTCAAAGGCCACAGGATTTCCTATCGCCAAGATTGCTGCCAAGTTGGCGGTGGGATACACACTCGATGAGATACCCAATGACATCACCAAGATGACTCCGGCAAGTTTTGAACCCACGATTGACTATGTCGTGACCAAGATTCCGCGTTGGGCTTTTGAAAAGTTGCCTGGGACGAGTGGCATCTTGGGAACGCAAATGCAAAGCGTGGGTGAGGTGATGGCTATCGGGCGTACTTTTCCTGAGAGTTTGCAAAAGGCTTTACGATCCCTTGAACAAGGGCGATTAGGACTCAACTGTGACCCAGCAGAAAAGCAGTTCGCCAATCTTTCAACTCAAGAGTTGCTGACTTCGGTTGGCATTGGCACACCTGATCGCATTTTTACGATTGGGGAGTTGCTTCTACGTGGTGTCTCTGTTGACGAGGTATATCAAGCCTGCAAGGTAGATCCTTGGTTCCTTGATCAGATGCTGATGATCATTGAAGAGCGCGAGGCCGTGAAATCTTTGTCGCCATCGGCGATGAGTAAGCAAGCATGGAAGCGCATTAAGCGAGTCGGCTTCAGCGATGCACAGTTGGCATATTTATGGTCAACCCACGAAGACGATGTCCGTAGGATTCGCGAAACGGCCGGTGTGTTGCCGACCTATAAAACGGTGGATACTTGTTCGGCCGAATTTGCTGCGCAAACTCCGTATCACTATTCGACATACGAAGATGAAAATGAGGTCCGTCCTTCGGATCGCCCGCGAGTGATCATTCTTGGTTCAGGCCCCAACCGCATCGGACAGGGAATCGAGTTTGACTATTGCTGCGTCCATGCCTCATTTGCTTTGCGCGATGCCGGTTATGAAACAGTGATGATCAATTGCAATCCCGAGACAGTCTCTACTGACTACGACACATCTGATCGCTTGTATTTTGAGCCTCTCACTCAAGAGGATGTCTTGAATGTCATCGCTGCAGAAACTGCGGCGGCCGGTGGACGTGCTCCAAAAGTGATCGTCTCACTTGGTGGTCAAACTCCTTTGAAACTCTCAGGACTCATTCCCGCTGAACTCATCGCTGGAACGTCGCCTGTCTCCATTGACTTGGCTGAGGACCGCGAAAAGTGGAACGAGTTATGTGAATCCCTCAAGATCCCGCAACCACCTGGTGGTACAGCGATCAACCTTGAACAGGCAATGGCGATCGTTGAGCGCGTCGGATTTCCGGTGTTAGTGCGTCCGAGTTATGTGCTCGGTGGACGAGCTATGCAGATTGTGCATGATCGCGATCACCTGACACGCGCCATGGCTGAACTTTCTGATTTTGGCAGTCTTGGAAAAGAGGGTGGGCTTTCAGCAGAACGTCCAGTTCTGGTTGATCGTTTTCTCGAAGATGCCACTGAGGTGGATGTGGACGCAATTCGTGATCACACTGGCGAAGTACTCATCGGTGGAGTCATGGAGCATGTTGAAGAGGCTGGCGTTCACTCGGGTGACTCAGCCTGCGCGATTCCACCACAAACATTGCCGAAGTGGGTTGTTGAAGTGATTGAGGCGTACACCGCAGCGATCGCAACAGCATTAGATGTACGCGGTCCGATCAATGTGCAATATGCAGTCGTTGGTACAAGCGTGTATGTGATTGAAGCCAATCCGCGAGCCAGTCGTACAGTGCCTTTCGTAGCCAAGGCCACCGGGGTGCCGTTGGCCAAAGTGGCCACACGAGTGATGCTTGGTTCGACCTTGGCTGAACTTCGTCGTGAGGGACTACTCACCCACTCGGTCTTACTTGATTTCCCTGACACAGTCGCGGTGAAAGAGGCTGTTTTGCCGTTCAGTCGTTTCCCTGAAGTGGATACTGCACTCGGACCAGAAATGCGCTCGACGGGTGAGGTCATGGGAATTGACAAAACGTTCGGTCGAGCCTTTTATAAAGCTGAACTCGCAGCAGGTACAGTCTTGCCAACAACTGGGATGGTTTTTCTCTCCTTGGCAGATGGTGATAAACCTGCTGGCATTGTCGTTGCTCACCGATTGCGAGCTTTAGGTTTTGGTATTGCTGCGACAACTGGAACCGCGGCGTATCTCGCACGCTTTGGAATGGATGTCGACAAGGTTGTCGGAAAGGTCAACGAAAATGCAGCGATCACCGCAGTTGATTTGATTGCTTCGGGCGAAGTGTCATTCGTTGTCAACACTCCGCAAGGTCGTGGTGGTCGTACCGACGGCGAAGCAATTCGCAAAGCAGCCAATGTCAATCATGTGAGTTCAGTGACCACTGTCGAAGCAGCATTGGCGGCGGTGCAAGGTATGGCTGAACAACTCGACCATCCCCTCGAGGTCAAGAGTCTGCAGGAGTACCATGGCCGCTGATCGAAGCCTTGTCGCCACGAGTGTCAAGGTGGGGGAACTTGAATTGGCGCATCCGATCATCGCTGCGTCCGGAACGGCTGGCCATGGTGCCGAGTTGTCTGCATACGGGGACCTTTCAACACTTGGAGCAGTTGTTGTGAAGTCATTAAGTGCAGAGGCGTGGGCCGGCAACCCGGCACCGCGAGTTCATCCGATCGCACAAGGAATGATCAACGCTGTGGGTCTGCAGGGATCGGGAGTAGCGCATTGGCTAGCCAATGATTTGCCGGCCATGGCGACCGCCCAAGCTCAAGCTGTTGTCAGCATCTGGGGGCGATCGGTTGAGGAATATCGTCGTGCTGCCGAATTGTTGAGCAAAGGTTTAGAGAGTTCGCCATATCGCGACACGGTGATTGCTGTGGAAGTGAACTTGTCATGTCCAAACCTTTCGGGGCATGGGATTTTTGCGCACGATACTGAACTCTCAGCGAGCGTGATTGCAACCTGCAAGATTCTTCAGCGACCGTTGTGGGCCAAACTCAGTCCCAACACGGATCGTCTCGTTGATGTGGCGCGCGCCGTACAGAATGCTGGGGCGAGCGCCGTGACATTAATCAACACAGTCGTTGGACTGGTCCTTGATCCGCAAACAGGGCGACCCGTGCTGGGCAACGGCGTCGGAGGCTTATCGGGGCGGGCCATTCATCCCGTTGCCGTGCGGGCAGTCTTTGATGTGCATGCGGCTGTGCCCGATCTGGCCATTGTGGGAGTTGGGGGCGTGGCCTCGGGGTGGGATGCTGCCGAGTTGATGCTGGCTGGCGCCAGTGCCGTTCAAGTCGGTACTGCCACCTTCGCCGACCCTCGTTCCTGCTTCAAAATTGCTCAGGAACTTGAAAAATGGGCAAACGAGCGCAAAATCGGGGTGCTTGCTGATCTGACGGGTCGAGCACATAGTGGCGGTATCCACCCATAGCGTGCGCTATCTCTGTACGGTTCAGTTATGGCTACTCCTCCGATACTCACACCCGAACAGCGTGCAGCGGCCCTCGTCAAGGCTGCCGAAGCTCGTGCCGCTCGGGCCATCATTAAAGTTCAACTCAAGCAAGGGACCTTGAGCGTGGCTGATGCTGTCGTTTCGACTGATCCCAATGTAGGCAAACTTCGAGTCCTAGCGATGCTGGAAAGCCTTCCTGGGCTGGGCAAAGTCAAAGCCCGCAAGATTATGGAAGAAGTCGGTATCGCCGACAACCGTAAAATTCAGGGTCTCGGTAATCAGCAGAAGAAAGCTCTGCTCGAACACCTCGCCAAATGACATCGCGGGCCATCCCGCCCGCATCCTCATCGCCGGCGCTTGCGCTGATCATTATCGTGTCAGGTCCAGGTGGCGTAGGTAAAGGTACAATTGTGGACGCTCTTTTGCAGCGTGATCAGACTTTGTTGCTGAGTCGCTCCTGGACAACGAGGTCTCAGCGACCGGGGGAGAAGGATGAGGCTTATGTCTTCACTTCTCGTGAGAAGTTTGAGTCCCACCTTGCTGAGGGTGGATTTTTGGAATGGACTGAATTCCTCGGAAACTATTACGGCAGCCCGGCGCCCGACCTGACGACAGGGCGCGACATTGTCTTAGAAATTGAGGTTGATGGAGCTCAACAGGTAAAAGTCTCGCATCCCGAATCTGTCTTGATTTTTATTCTGCCCCCTTCGCGAGAAGAGCAACGCCGGCGTTTGGTCGGCCGTGGAGACCCAGATCACAAGATCCAGGAGAGGTTGCGTAAAGCCGAGGAAGAAGAGCCTGTGGGCTTAGCTTTGGCGGACTATTACTTGGTCAACGATGAGTTGGAGCGCACTGTGGACGAAATGATGGCCCTGATAACCAGGCTTCGTCACGATGTGGGGCGCTGAAACGCCTTTTTGAAGGGTTATGATTGACCGCTGAACAATTCGGCGTTTTAGCCCGCTCAAAGGACAACTGAATCACATGCCTGCAAATAACGATTCGATGATGACACCCCAGTTAGAAGATCTTTTGGGCAAGGTTGACTCAAAGTTCAGTTTGGTGACTTTGGCTGCCAGTCGGGCGCGTGAACTGCAGGATTATTACGCCAAGATGGGCTCAGTTAGTTCGAAGGTTGTTCCTCCCCAAGTTGCTTCATTGCGTAAGCCGTTGAGCATGGGTTTTGAAGAAATTGCCGCCGACAAGATCGTTCGTGTTCCCGCCGAAGAAATGGCCGAGCGCGCCGCTGCTGAAGAAGCTGCCATGGCTGATGCTGCTGCATTGCGTGCTGCTGAGGCCGCCGCAATTCTCGGCACTGCGCAAGCTGTCACCGAAGTTGGCGTCGACGACGCTGATTCTGGCGACGCCTGAGTTTGATCATGGCCGATTTGGCCGGCAAGAGAATTGTTGTTGGCGTATGCGGTGGTATCGCTGCGTATAAAGCAGTTGAAGTGATTCGCCATCTGGTGGATGCGGGAGCGCATGTCATTCCAGTCATGACGAAGGGTGCCGAACATTTCATTGGTCGAACAACTCTTTCTGCGCTCGCTAGCGAACCCGTGCAAATGTCATTGTGGGATGAGGCGTCACCAATTCCGCATACCAAGTTGGGTCAAAGCGCCGACCTCATTTTGGTTGCTCCAGCAACGGCGCGTTTGCTTGGTGCGTACGCCCATGGACTATCGACTGATTTGATGACCAATGTCTTGATTGCTACTCGAGCACCAGTCATTGTCTGTCCCGCAATGCATACCGAAATGTGGGAGCACCAAGCGGTACAACACAACATCGCCTTACTGGCCGCGCGCGGCGTTCATATCGTCGAGCCCGAAGATGGACGTTTAGCCGGTGGTGATTCGGGTAAAGGTCGACTGGCTTCAACGACCGCGATCGTGGCCCGTGTACATCAAGTATTGGGCTCGGGGGATTTACAAGGTGTGCATGTTGTCGTCAGCGCCGGCGGGACTCGTGAGCCGATTGACGCTGTTCGGGTGATCGCCAATCGTTCAAGTGGAAAACAGGGTTACGCCGTGGCCGCTGAGGCCGCTTCTCGTGGGGCTCGTGTCTCGCTTATTTCGACTGTGGATTTGCCAACCCCCGCGGGAGTGAGTGTGGTCGCCGTGGAAACAGCGGCAGAGATGCAAAAGGCCATTGAAGGATTATGGGAGCAAACTGATGTGATGGTGATGTGCGCCGCTGTGGCGGACTTTCGCCCTGTCTCATGCACCTCGGAAAAGATTAAAAAAGAGGGCGGGATTCCGCAAATCATCCTTGAGCCAACTCCCGATATTTTGGCTGGTCTTGGTGCAAGTAAGCGCGCAGACCAAGTTCTCGTGGGCTTCGCCGCTGAGACCTCCGACCTCGTGGCCAATGCCCAAAGCAAGCTTGAGCGCAAGAACTTGGACCTGATGGTGGCTAATGATGTCAGCCAACCTGGCGTCGGTTTCCAGCACGACACCAATGCGGTCACCTTCTTGACACCCAACCAACCTCTACACTTACTGCCGTTAAGTGATAAGCGAAATGTTGCCCGAGCCTTGTTAGATATCGTGGTCAAAATTCGCCAGAGTAAGGCGACTAGTTAGCAGTTTGCCTTTCTTTTAATTTAGTTTTTTTCTGATTAAGTAATCATTAATAGAAACATTTGGAGCCATCATGAGTCGCAACTGGACATTTACATCTGAGAGTGTGACCGAAGGTCACCCCGACAAGGTTGCCGATCAGGTTTCTGACGCTGTCTTAGACGCGATTCTTGCCGAAGATCCCCATGCTCGCGTGGCTTGTGAAACTTTGGTAACAACTGGTTTGTGTCTGGTGTCAGGAGAAATCACGACCGATGCCTATGTTGATATTGCCGAGACGGCGCGCTCAGTGATTAAGGGCATCGGCTACACCAATGCTGATTTCGGCTTTGACGGAAAGACCTGCGGAGTCTTGGTCGCTCTTGATGCACAAAGTCCCGACATTGCTCAAGGCGTCAATAAGAGCGAAGAGGTGCGCGGTCGTACCGGAAGCGATGATCTTGATCTGCAGGGTGCTGGAGATCAAGGAATGATGTTCGGCTATGCATGTAATGAAACATCAACTTTGATGCCATTGCCCATTCACTTAGCGCACCGTTTGGCGGAGCGTTTGACTGAAGTGCGTAAGTCAAGCCAGATTCCTTATCTGCGTCCAGATGGCAAAACCCAAGTCACCTTTGATTATGAAGACGGAAAGCCTGTGCGTCTGAATACTGTGCTGATTTCCACGCAACATGATGATGGCATTGATCGCGATACGGTCATCCGTCCGGATTTGATTGAGCAAGTCATCCGTCCAATGATTCCTGCTCAATTCGCGCAGGATGATTATTCGATCTTCATCAACCCAACTGGGAAGTTCGTTTTAGGTGGACCTCATGCCGACACTGGTCTCACTGGTCGCAAGATCATTGTTGATACGTACGGTGGTATGGGTCGCCACGGTGGCGGAGCATTCAGTGGTAAAGATCCGAGTAAAGTTGACCGCTCGGCGGCATACGCTGCGCGTTGGGTTGCCAAGCATGTGGTCGCCGCTGGTGTCGCTGATCGCTGTGAAGTTCAAGTTGCTTACGCCATTGGTATGGCGCATCCAGTCAGCATCTTGGTTGAGACATTTGGTACCGAAACGATTGCAGTTGAAAAAATTGAAGCAGCGGTCAAGGCCACTTTTGACCTTCGCCCGGCAGCCATCGTGCGTGATCTGAAATTGAAGCGTCCGATTTACTTGCAGACTGCTGCCTACGGGCACTTCGGGCGTGAATTGCCAGACTTTGAGTGGGAAAAACTCTCGCGTCTTACTGAGTTTTCTTCGGCATTGGGCCTCTGAGGGTTCACGGTCGACGTTCGTAGATTGCCGCTGAGATGACGACCACCGCGGTCGTGACTGAATCTGATTCTGGGTTGCCAGTTGTGGCTGGCATTGTCCCGGATGTCACCGGACTTGATCGTGTTTTTGATTATCTGGTTCCACCATCTCTGACGGATGTCGTCGCGCTTGGCTCGCGTGTACGAATGTCTTTGAATGGTCGCCGTGTCGGGGGATGGGTGGTGTCGCTTGGATCACCAGCATCGGACTTGGCGACGAGCAAATTGAAGTCAATCGATAAGTCAAGTGGGATAGGACCCGACGCCGAGATGTTGGATCTGTGCCGATGGGCCTCTGATCGTTGGTGCGCTTCACGTTTACGCCCATTTCTTGTCACTGCCTCACCGAATACGGTTGTCACCCGCGCTTCTCCAGCGCGTCGGACCAAGGTATTGGCCGAACCCGTATCGCCTGCGGCCACATCATTGTTGGCTCAAGGTGGGGGAGTTCTGCGTCTTCCACCGAGTGCCGATCAGATGCCGACAGTTTTGGCGGCAGCCCGATTGGGACCAACCTTGGTGGTCTGCGCATCGGTTGACAATGCTCAAATTCTCGCCACTCGCTTGCGTCGTACAGGCATCTCTGTAGCACTGATGCCCCACGAGTGGGCTCAAGCAAGAGGCGGTGTCGACGTTGTTATTGGAGCGCGGGCTGCAGCATTTGCCCCCTGCCCCAACTTGGCAGTTGCTGTGGTCCTTGATGAACACGAAGAGTCTTTGCAAGAAGAGCGGGCTCCGACGTGGCATGCGCGTGATGTGTTGGCCAGGCGGGCTCGTCTAGCTCATGCGCCGTTGCTCTTGGTCTCGCCGTGTCCGAGTGTGGTTGGGTTGCACCAACGCACCTTGCTCGCGCCCAGTAGCGAACGTGAACATGCCTCATGGCCCACTGTACAAGTGGTGGATCAAAGTGACCTTGAACCATGGAAGAGGTCGTTGTTGTCCTCAGAGTTGATCGCGCACTTGCGTCATGCCGATCTCCGCGTGGCATGTGTGCTCAATACCAAGGGTCAAGCGCGACTGCTGGCATGTCGATCATGCAAGATGCTGGCGCGTTGTGAGTCGTGTACAGGATCAATGGTTGAAAATGTGGTGGGTCAACTTGACTGTGGAACCTGTCAGCGCAGCCGACCTAAAGTCTGCGCAACATGTGGATCATCAGTGCTTTCACGGATTCGTCCAGGAGTTGGGCGACTGCGTGATGAACTTGAGGCAGCAGCTCAACGCGATGTTCTCGCAGTCGTAGCAGGCAAGAATAAAGATGAACTCTTTGATGACACGACTGCTGATGTCTTTATCGGCACAGAAGCAGTGTTGCATCGGTGCCGGCGTATTGATGTGGTGGCATTTTTAGATTTTGACAGCGAGTTATTGGCCCCGCGTTATCAAGCCAGCGAGCAGGCCATGGCCTTAATCGCCAAAGCAGCGCGTTTAGTAGGAATCCGCGAGAGAGGTGGACGAATCATCTTGCAAACCTCCCTGCCGGACAATGATGTGGTTCTGGCCGCCGTGGCCGGTGATCCCGGAATTCTCAGTCAAGCAGAATTGGCTCGCCGCGAAATGTTGGGTTTCCCACCTGCGTCGGCATTAGCGGTGATTGAAGGTGAAGGTGGTGGCGCATTCGCAACTTCCTTATCCGCAATGGGTGGGATCACCGTGGTGGCACACCGCGAGAAGTGGCTCGTGCGGGCGAGTAGTCATGATGTGCTCACTCACGCTTTTATGAATACCGAGCGGCCGGCACACTCAAAAATCAGAATTGAAGTTGACCCTCCAAGGATCTGAACTCAGTTTCTGTTTTACAAAAAATTAATCAACTTCAGATGATTTTTATAGAAAGTAAAACGAATCACTGCTTGCTACGTGGATTGTGAAGACTCCTAACCTTTACTCTCGTCTTAGTGCCTGTTTCCTCGGTTTTCTCCCCAAAAAGTTGGTGGAGGGTCTCCGCGCCTCGGGACTCTTATCAGGACCACTCCTTGTCTCAAGCGGCCTCGCGACTCGGATTTTCCGGACTGACTTTTGAATCCTGCGATTTGTACTTTGTCTCTGGGTGTAGCGATGAGGTGGACGCGCAACGTCTGGCTCAGTCACTCATCAGTGAGCCGTTCGGACCGCAGGTTGCGGTCACTTTTGTGGACCCCAAGGAGGAGACCGCTACCTCGAGTGAATTGGTGGTGGAGGTCGCTCGTCGGGCGGGTGTCACAGACCGCGTAGCTTTTCAAATGCAAGAGAGTGCCGCTCGTTTAGGTTTAGACGTTCGTATCGCCACAGGGTCGGCACATCGCATTTTGGGAGCGACGCATCTTGATGACAGTGCCGTGAGCGAGTTAGTGGAACGCATCTTGTGCAATCCTGTCGTGGAAATATGGGACCGCTCGAGGGTCAGCCCTGGTTTCGTGCCGACGAGTTCTGACGGAGCGCAAAGCCGGGTAGAAACTGTTGCGCTGCGCGGCTTAAGCGATGTGCAACTTTCTCAACTCAATCGGCAACGTGGTTTGGCTCTTGATCACAGCGAACTGCTTGTTGTTCAGCAATGGTTTGCCAACGAGGGACGAGATCCGACTGATGCCGAGATTGAAACAATCGCCCAAACCTGGAGTGAACACTGTTCACATAAAACATTTACGGCACGCATCACCACGACAGGAGGCGATGAAATAGCGCCACTATTGCGTCAATTGCGTGATTGCACGCGAACGATAAATGCTCCTTTTGTTGTGTCGGCTTTTGATGGCAACGCTGGCATCGTTCGCTTTGGCGATTCTCATGCTCTCGCCATTAAGGCCGAAACCCACAATCATCCAAGCGCAGTAGAACCCTTTGGTGGAGCGAATACCGGAGTGGGTGGCGTAGTGCGCGATGTCTTAGCCGCTCCAGCGATTCCTGTGGCACTCACCGATGTGTTGTGCTTTGGCCCAGCGAACACACGGCCCGATCAGTTACCTCGCGGGGTCTTGCACCCAGAGATGATTCGCGAAGGTGTTGTCGCGGGTGTGGCTGATTATGGCAACAAGATTGGTGTGCCCACAGTTGCTGGTGCAGTTCTTTACGATGAGGGTTACATCGCTAATCCCTTAGTGTTTTGTGGTTGCGTTGGCAGAGTTTTGCGGGGCTACGACGCTATTGGTGAACCGCGAGTGGGCGATCAAATTGTGGTGATTGGCGGCGCCACGGGACGCGACGGAATCAAAG